>CAYTWV010000432.1:0-4240 GCA_964442235.1 uncultured Myxococcales bacterium
CATGAATTTTGCCGGCGTGGATCCCATCGAGGCTCCGATTCCAGTCCGGCCGGGCCAGCACTACACCATGGGCGGCATCGACACGAATTCCGAGGGAGCGACGGAGGTGAAGGGTCTGTTTGCGGCGGGTGAAGGGGCCTGTGTGTCGGTCCACGGAGCCAACCGGCTGGGAGGCAATTCGCTGCTTGAGACGTTGGTCTTTGGCAAGGTCGCCGGCGAAAGCGCTGCGGACTATGTTCTGTCCAAGGGAGTCAACCGTTTGGGCAGTTCGGTTCTGGCTCAGGCGTTGAAAGAAGAAGAAGAGGCGTTGTCCAAGCTGACCGACGGCAACTCGGACGAGAAGGCCACAATCATCCAGCGCGAGTTGGGGCAAGTGATGCATGAGAAGGTGGGGATCTTCCGCACCGAGCAGGCCCTGATGGAAGGCTGGAAGGAAGTGAAGAAGCTGCAGGCCCGGTTCCGCAAGGTGAGGGTGGGATATGGCGGCAAGGTCTTTAATCAGGCGCTCATCCAGGCTCTTGAAGTTAAGGGGTCTCTGGACGTGGCCGAGGCCATTGTAGCCGGAGCGTATGCCCGCAAGGAGAGTCGGGGTTCTCATTTCCGAGAGGACTTCCCCAAGCGGGTGGATGCGGACTATCTGAACCACACGATCTCCCGGTATCGCTCGGGGGAGAATCCGGCGTTGACGTACCGGCCGGTAGAGTTGGGGATCTGGGAGCCGAAAGAGCGGAAGTATTGATCCTGCAGGGGGTAGAGAGATGGCGCAGACAGTCAAATTGCGGGTATTTCGGATGGATCCCTCGGGGGATGGGAAGCCTCGGTTTCAGGACTATGACCTGCCGTACTTGAAGGGCATGACCATCCTGGAGGCGCTGTTCCATATCCAGGGGGAGATGGATCCATCGCTCTGTTTCCGGTCGTCGTGCCGGGCCGGGGTGTGCGGATCGTGTGCGATGCACATTGGGGGCAGGTATCGGTTGGCATGTGAAACGCAGGCGTCCATCGGGCTGGAAAGTCGGGTGACCTTGCGGCCCTTGGCGCACCTGCCCATCATCAAGGATCTGGTGGTGGATATGGCGCCATTCTGGAGCCACTATCGGCGCATTCTGCCGTACCTTATTCCGTCGGACCGACCGCCAGTCACCGAGCGGCCTCAGACTCCGACGGATCGGGAGAAGTTGGATCCGATGGTGGACTGTATCCTGTGCTCCAGTTGCCACGCCTCTTGCCCCATGACGGCCAGCGACCCGCTGTATATCGGGCCGGCAGCGCTGATGAAGGCCAATCGGTTTGTGGTGGACAGCCGGGACGGAAACGTGGGCGAGCGCCTGCACATCGTCGGGGACGAACACGGGGTGTTCCGTTGCCACACGGTCTTCAACTGTTCTCAAGCCTGCCCCAAGGACCTGGACCCGGCGGGGTCCATTGCTCACCTGAAGCGACTGGCTGTCACGGATTACGTCAGAAAACCCGAATCGAAGTAGGGTCCCGGCTTGCCTTTAATCATCCCACCTTCGGTTGACAAGAAAGGCTGGCGGCCTTACATAAACGGCGGCCTTGGGTGCGGAGGGATGTGATGCCACTCTACGAGTTCCATTGTGATGCGTGCAATTCGGATTTTGAACTGTTGCGGAGAGTGAGCGACGAAAGCCAGCCCACGTGCGCCGAGTGTGGCTCCGTGGAGGTTCGGCGAGTCGTTTCCCAGAGTTCGTTCGTCCTGAAGGGAAGTGGCTGGTACGTCACGGACTACGGCAAGAAGAGCACGAGCACCGAGAACCATCACGGCAAGGGCAAGACCATTCCCGTGGAGACGAAGTCGGAATCGGAAGGGGTCGCCAAGCCTTCGGCTGAGAATAGCGGAACCTCTTCAGGAAGTGAGGCAGCGCAGGAGACCAAGACGCCGAAGGCGGCCAACCCATGACCCAGGCAGTGGGCCCGGCGAAGGAGCCGGTCATCGTGCTGCTGAGTGGTGGGATGGACTCGGCGACGGTGCTTTGGTATGCCCAGTCGCTGGGGTACGACGTTCATGCGCTGAGTTTCGATTATGGGCAGCATGCACACCCTGAGTTGATCCGGGCGGGGGAGTTGGCGGCCAAACTGGGCATTGAGCACCGGGTGTTGCGATTGGGCCTGGACGCTGTGGGCGGGACGGCGCTGGTAGGGGACCGTGTGGTTCCCGATGCGGGCAAGGCTCAAACCCGCTTTGGGATTCCCGAGACGTATGTTCCGGCCCGGAACACGGTGTTTCTTTCGGTGGCCATGGGCCTGGCAGAGACCCTGGGTGCGTATCGGATCTTCATTGGCGCAAACAACATGGACTACAGCGGGTATCCGGACTGCCGGCCCGAGTATATCGACGCGTTTAATCGACTTGCGGCAGTGGCGACCGCAGAAGGAGCGGCGGGCGGGCGAAAGGTGGTGGTGGAAGCGCCGCTGATGCACCTGACCAAAGCCGAGATCGTGGCGTTGGGAGTGAAGTTGGGCGTGGATTTTTCGCTGACACTTAGCTGCTATGCGCCCAGCGCCGACGGGGTCTCGTGCGGGCGCTGCGAGTCGTGTGTGTTGCGGTTGAAGGGCTTCAAGGATGCGGGGCTATCGGATCCAGTGGCATACTCGGCTGTGGACCGGGTCTCTTAGGCGCACGTTCCGCGCCAGAACACGACAGAAACGATGGTTTGGCCAGGCCGGCGACGGCGACGCGGGCACCCAGGAGGACTTGAGTACGTGCGTCCCCGATTCGGGAACCGCACCGCGCTGCTTCGGTGGATCTGGTGTTTGTCGCTTTGGGGCGTTACGATGGCTATTTTGAGCGTGAACCGGCGCCCAGGGATACGGCTGATGGGGCCGTGTTGGGGCGAGAAGCAGGTGGGGGCGTCTCGGATTTCCGCGGAGGCCGATTTGACCCGTTGGACGGCAACTTCAGATCGACAGGCGGGCGGGTTCACCAGGACGTGCTGGAGGGGCTTTTCGGAGAGCGGAAAGAGACCTTACACGCTGATATGGGCGCTGGTTGGAGTGGCGTTTTTGGTGGGCTGGGGATGCTCCACGGGGGTGGATGCATGGCAGACACGCTGCGGCGCGGCATTTCGGGCGCAGATCGAGGTGGTTCAAGGGTGTCTTGATGATGCCACGACGGTCGCTCAGTCGTGCGAGATGCGTTTTGAGCTGGCCCTGCGGAAGCGCTCGGACAAGAGCGAAGCCTATCAAGAGGCCTTGAAGAATCTGGAGCAGTTAGAGTGCGGAGACGTTTCGCTGCGAGCGAGACTGCTGCGTGGGGAAGCGCTGCTTGCTGGTGGAGCACCGCTTGGGGCGTTGGAGGTCTTTCGTTCGTTGATCGTGGAGTATCCCGGTTCCTACGCTGCGGGAGAGGCGGTTCGAGCGGTCTCGGGCGGCCGAGAAGCCATCGGGGCAGCAGGGCTATCAACCAGTGAGTTTTATCTTGGGGCTTACGGGCGGGTGAAAGAGCGGCGCGTGGCCGGACACCTGCTGTTCTATGCCGTAAAGGACAAGATGGCCGAAGGGACGATGGCGCCTCGGCAGGCACTTGGTCTGCTGTTGATGCTGGTGGATTATCATCCCGAGTCTCCGCTGTGGGACGAGGGTGCCGTGTGGGCTGCAGACCTGTTGCGGCAAATGGGAAAAATGGGCGACGAGGTGCGATTTTTGGAAGAAGTGTTGCTTCCGAATCGAGCACGGGGAATGGATCAGTTGCTGGACGGTTTTGCGCAGAGACTGAGATTACGTCTGGCGGCCCTGTATGGTCGTCAGGGGCGATTTGACGATGCGTTGATCCAGTTGGGTTGGGTAATCAATTCGTCGGACCAGAGGTCATTGAAGGATGACGGGCTTTGGCTGGCCTATCAGATTCAGTCCTGGAAAGGGGATCAGGAGGGAGCCAGGCGGACGCTGGAGTTCTTAGTTCGAGAGTGTCCCTGGTCCCGACACGTGGAAAGAGCCAGAGCAGAGCTGAAACAGATGTTTTAGCCCCCTAGAAGGAGGGAGAGAAACGTGACGAAGTGGAACGAACTGGAGCAGCTACTGCTGGGCAGCAGCCCCATGGATCCGTACACCAAAGACAATGTTGGCCGTGATCTGGCCAGCGAGGTCTCGGGAATGGTGCTGTTTCCCCAGAGCTTTTCTCGACTTTGGGGGCGAGGAGCGGTCTTGGCGGCCATGGACGGGGGCCGCAGACGGGTCTTGTGGTCGGGGGCGAAGGGAGCCGCGGCTCCGTTGCCGGAGC
>CAYTWV010000433.1:0-4237 GCA_964442235.1 uncultured Myxococcales bacterium
CCTATGAGAGGATTATAGCTGCCGGCCCCGCAGGCCTTGCACGAGTTCACTCCCCAGTATCCCATGGCGCAGACACACGTGTAGGCACCAGGAGTGTTCTTACATGCACGATTCGGTTCGCAAACGTAAGCTCCGGTTGCGCACTCGTCAATATCCGTGCATATAGACGGGCCGAACTCGGTGACACATGTATACCCAGGCTCAATCGTACAGGTGGACGAGCACCCATCCCCGCTGACCGCCAGTCCGTCGTCGCAGGTCTCGGTGCCATCCACCACGCCGTTTCCGCAAATGGCGGAAGGGGCATTCATCACAGGGTACTCGAAGCCCTCGGTGTTGAAGCGGACCATCCAGTATTCGGCAGTCGTGCCCCAAAAATCAGTGGAAACGGCCTGCAACCCCTGCCCGATGCCCGGGGCGAACCAAGTGTGGGGCGAGGCGCCAAACAGCGAGAGAGGCGCACCCACGTTTTGTGCGTCCCCTTCGGCAAGGTCTGACTGCGACCCGGTCGCCCTCTCCACCCCATAGGCAGTCCCTGTCACGAACAGAATCACCAGCGTAGCCGGAAGGAGTCTGCAAACTCTCATTGCCCACCCAATATCCATAGGTCAGTGCTTGTTGCCCGAAGTCCGAGCGGACGTTAGCAGAACCCGCCAAAGGGGGCAAGCGCCAGATCTCGCAGCAAGCAGCGCCCAGCCAGGAGGCCCTGGGCTCTGCCAACCTCGTTCCCAAGCCACACAAGGCAGCCCCGGCGGTCCGAGCCACGCAACTTCAATTGCTCGCGGGCGGGCTCTAATGTAACGTGATGCCACCACGACGGAGGAGAGACCGAATGACACGGATGACGGACACCCCCAACGGGGCTGAAAATAGCGTAGTCAGGCAGGCAAATTCATCGGGGTCCATCATCAAAGTTCGAGTCAGCCAGGAGTCCCACAAAAGCCGTGGATTCGAGCCGTTGACTCCCCCCAGAGACATACGGGTCCGTTGGAACGAGAGCAACTTCGACCGCTTCGAACGCATCCAGACGACGCTTCGGGTGGACCTTGAGCCGGGCAAACACTCCTTGCCCATTCTGCACGACGAAGTGTTGTATGTGGACGTCAGTTCGGGCACCAGCAGCACGCTGCGAGCCACCGTGGGGCATATGGACGCCGGCAGGGCCCCCGATGCGGTGGTCACCGACCTGGATTGGCAGTTCGATTCTCCGGTGGTTTTGTACAACATCGTGCCCATATTGGCTCGGCTTCACACGCTGTTCAAAGATCGGGAATTGACCGAATGGCTGACTCGCCTGGTTCTGGCGGGCCAGACCCCGCTGGCGTCCAAGGGACTCAAGGCCCTGGAACAGTTCGCCATGCAGGCTGGCGGCGGCATTTTTGCCCGATTTGTCCCCACCCCGACGCAGCTTAGCGGCTGGTTGGACAAAGCCCTGGAGACCTTGCGTAACAGTTCGGACCAGACCGCCGTGGTCCGTCTGCATCAAATCCGGGGAACTCCCGCCTTGCGTGACGGCACTTGGCAACTGGACTTCCGCTTCTCGGGCGAAGTGGTCTATCTGGGCGCTGTGACGGTGCCTTTCAGGGACCTTCGGGTGCCTCGACTGGTCATTCCCTCGGCCCACGCCGCATTGCGCCGCCTGATTTCGGGAGAGCCCCTGGCCACGGCGTCCATCCGCACCGACCGCATGCCTGCCCGTACGCTTCTTCCCGCCCTGGCCAAGCTGGTCTCGGGATTTGATGGCGAATTTTCGCTGTCAGGCGAGACCCCGGACCTGGAGTTGGACGTTCGGGTTGCAGGCGGTGGGCAGGCCGTGACCTACCTACAAACCGAAGGCACCACACAGGGCAAGGGCCGTGTCACCGGCAAAACCTCGGGCGAGCAGGTTTCACTCTCGATGGAGGGCGTTGAGCTTCGTACGGGCGACTGCGCTGCTACGCTGGACGGCCATCTGCTGCTTAAACTTTCTGCCGAAGAGCTGGCCAGCCAGGGCCCCGTCGAACGTTCGGTGGTTGCCGTGCTGCTGAACGACTTGTTCGAGGGCGGCTGGTCCTCGGAGCGGTTTGAACTGCAGTCGGGGTTCACCGTGCGACCGGGTGCCTCGTTCCCCCCCATGGGCATCCGATTTCTGTACGAACACCCCATCCTGAAGGGCCGCTTGACGCTGAATGGTAAGGTTCAGGACCTGCAGTTCCAGGGCCAGGGGCGCTTCCAGTCAGGCCCAGCGGGCTCGCCCCAGGAAGAGGTCTGGAAGATCCCGTTCTCGTGCCGCGTGCTGGCCGAGCCGGGAAGTGAATTGGCCAAGGGCGGGGCAGTTTTGGGCAGTTCCCTGGCCGACGTCCAGGTCGCCGGAAGCATCGCTGCCTCGCAGCCCGGTTGTTACCAAGTGGAACTGGACGGTGCAACCCAGGTCCACCTGCACAGTTCGTTCCCTGTTGAGGCATTCCCCGAGTTCTCCATCGACGATTCGCAGCTTCTGGCAACCGCCGAAGGCCGGGCCAAATTCGCCATCAGGGCCACATCCACACGCCAAGGTCGACAGCCTGCGGTCATCGACTTTAAGGGGTCGTCGCTGCAAGCCACGCTGGAGAGGGCCCGCCTGGAACTGGACGGCCGATTGCTTCTTATTCCCGAAGCCGCAGACGTGGCCTTCGATGTAGTCGAGGGCATCCTTTCGACCACGGGACTGGGCCACTCTCAGGTCCGGGCCGTGTGGGACCTTCACCGCCATTCTCCCATGCTGCATGGCCGCGGTCGCATCATCGACCTGCTGGTCCCCGAGCTGCGACAGGGAGAAGTCTGCGTTCACGTTTCGCCCTCGGGCGGGCTTTCGGTCACGGGTCCCGAATGGGGCCTGTTCGATGCGCGATTTTTCAACGCCTTGCTCAACCCTTCCAAAGAGTCCAAACGCTGGGTTGAACTGGTACAGGCCGAAGAAGCCGTAGAGAAGGCCACGGCAGTACTAGAGGTCTTCAGCCCCGAAATCAGCCAGTGGCTGGAGCACATCCGCTCGTTTGCCAGTCGGGCTCGCCGCGTACTCAATGAAGAAAACGTCTCGCAGGTCAATGACCTGATTCCGGCCGAACGATTGACTCGATTTGCTGCCAAACTTCTGGCGGATCAGCCTGGGCTGGAGAGCCGAGTGATGCCCCTGGTCATGGGAGTAGTCCATGGAAAGGGTCTGGATGTGCCCGGAATCAAACGCCTTTTGTACGGTTTGTATCCGGCCCACAGGATAGAATACGAAGTGGACCGTCTGCTGCGCTGGATGGACCACCTGCTGAAGCCCGGAGACCCACCCCCCGCTCCGGAAGTTTGCAAACTGCCTCCGCTGGCCGAAGATCCGGCGTACGTCCGCACCTTCGAGGCCCTGCCCTCTGCAGCGCGGCTTTACCGAACCGTGGACAGTGCGGCCCCCCTTCCCGCCGGGTTCTCTTCCACCGTGGCCCGAATTGCGGCTTATCTGACCCTGGAGCAGTTGGAGTACCTGCTGTCCAAGGGCCGGAAGGACTGGGCCCCCGAGGACTTGCAAAGGATCCGCTACGTGGCCGAAGTGAAGCGCCGCGTTCACATGCTTGGGCGGGAATACGGAGGGGTCACCTTTGCACCCCAGGCCATGGCCATTTCGTTCTTCCTGGCCGACGCCGTGTCGTTAAGTCGAGCCGGTGATGCGGGAAACCTGCGGCGTGACAACGAGCCACTTGAATTGGTGCCCAACACCCTGCTGGGCCCGCAGGACGTGGCCGTGGTGCTGCAAGCCGGGCTGGCATCGGCGTGGGCCGGCCGTGCAGTGCAGGTGAATCAGCGACGCCTTCTGGACTTCGTGTTCGGCCTGCCCAGTCAGTTCCTCCATTCGGTGTTGGTGGAACTGGGGGGCAACGACCATCGAGTCTTGACCGGCGCCCTCAACGTGCTTCTGAACCAACCCCAAGGCCTGATGCGACAGCCGCTGGACATGGTCACCGAACTCTCCAGCCGCCTGGGATTGTCCTTCCCCCGACTTCAAGAGTACCTGGCCGGCGGCAAGTGGGCCAAACTCAGCCACTACGAGGCCCTCTCCACCGTGGCCGAACAGATTCTCAGCCACGCCGAACCCTATCGGGCCATGAAGTACTACCTGCAAGAGGTGCGTCACCCCATCGTCCTGGGGCGCCCCACCACCAAAATTGTGGCGTCCCGGGAGGCCGCTGCTCTTAAAGCCATCGCCCATGCCGACACCGTGGGCAAACGCTGCACC
>CAYTWV010000434.1:0-4231 GCA_964442235.1 uncultured Myxococcales bacterium
AAAGGGGGATTCGGGAAAAATGAGGTCTGGCTGGAGGTAGACCAGGAAAAGAAGATCAAATCGCTTGCGGTTTATCTTTCAAGAGAGATGGTCGATTTTTCGAAGCCAATCACGATTCGTTTTAATAAGTCCAGTTACACACTGACTGTCAAACCCACCACCACGGCCTTCCTTAAAGCGTGGGCGCTGACTCCGTTGTACGACCCGGCTACACCCGACCGGACTTTTGTGGCCGGGGTTCAACTCATCGAGGACGGTAAGTTGCTGACCAACCCCACCACCCTGTGACCTACACCCGGATTCTAGCGCCCTAACTCAAACCGAAGAGCGCTCTCCACATCCGGAAACAGCGGCTCCAGCCCCCCCTGTTGCAGCACGCCGGGACGCACGCGGACTCCCGAAAGCAACAGGCTCTCGCCCATTTCCCCAAACAGCAGCCGCACCGCCGAGGCCGGAGTTCGCACCACAGCAGGACGCCCCAACACGCTGCCCAGCACCTTTGCGAACTCGCCCTGGGGAACCGGATTGGCCGAAACCACGTTCACGGCTCCATCCACGGGATGGACCATGGCCCACAGGAACGCAGATAATACGTCATCCAACGAAACCCAACTCATGTACTGGGTGCCGGAACCCATCCGACCGCCAGCCCCGGCCATATAGGCAGGCAACATCTTTGCCAATGCCCCCCCTTTGGCCGTCAAAACCACCCCCAGTCTCAGGGCCGCCACCCGAACCCCTTCCGCCCTGACCTCCATCGCAGATTCCTCCCAAGCCTGACAGACCTCTGCCAGAAACCCGGTGCCCGCAGGGCTGGCCTCGTCGACCCGCCCAGCCCCGCCATCGCCGTAGTACCCCACCGCCGAAGCCGTGATCAACGCAGTCGGCTTCTTCTGGGTTTGGCGAATGGCCTGCACCAGCGCCTTGGCCCCCAATTCCCGGCTTTCCCGAATCTCTCGCTTCTTCTCGGGCGTCCATCGCCCATCGCCCACGTTGGCCCCGGCCAGATGGATCACCACATCCACGCCCTCTAACGCTCCCTCCTGCACCTTACCGGCACTGGGATCCCACGCCCGCTCATCAGCCCGCAGCGCAGCCCCACTGTCCAGTTTGCGACGGACCATCTTCAACACCGTGTGCCCACCCCCCCCAAGAAAGGCCGTCCACGCCTGCCCCACCAGCCCCGACGCCCCCCTGATCGCCCCCGTCATGGGCCTGGCCCCCCCTAACCTGTGTGCCAGGATATCGTTGCGGGTTCGCTCGTGCCGAAACGCAAACAGCCGCTCCAACACCCTTTTGGCCTTGGCCTGCCCCGCCCACGTGCCCAACGCACCACCCGGCAACTCGTAGTCCACCCTGTCCACCAACCGCGCCCCACCCTCCACTTCTTCTACAAGGTGCAGATGCCGCCACGACTTGAACGGCCCTCGAACCTGCTCATCCACAAATTGACGGCCAGCCACATACTCTTTGTGAAGCGCCTCCCACTCCATCCACACGCCCCCCGTTTTCATCCGGAATACCAACTTTGACCCGTCGTGAAGCCCCTCGGCGGCCTTGACCAGTTCCATGGTCTGCCACGGAGGCATCAACCGCTGGAACGCCCCGGGCCGCTCGTGCCAGGCAAATAGCTCTTGCGCTGTAACAGGCAGCTCCAACGCACGCTCAAATCGTTCCATGGGTCTCCTTCCTATCTGAACCAGTGGAGGTAACTCTCCAGCGGTACTTTGCGAGCCGTGTTTTCCGAGGTCATGTACCGGATCTTGCCAAAAATGCGTCGTTCGGGCCCCCAGGCCCGGTCGTAGCGTCCCAGCACCCAGAAGATCCCCGAATACGAATTGGGGTCCCGCCCATCCAATGCATACTTGTCGTTCAAATGGATCATCTTCACCAAGGCCTCTTGGTGACTTGTCGACCACTCCAGGATCTTCTTGCCCCACAACATCCTCAGATAGTTGTGAATCACCCCCTGACGAAGCAGTTGCCGCTGCGCCGCATTCCACAACGGGTCGTGCGTCGTCGCACTCTCAAGTTGTTCCAGCGAATAATCCCATCGTCGGGGGTCGGCAGCATGCTGGGCCAATGTCACTTTGGCCCAGGCAGGTAACGAGTCATAGGTGTCATAGCCCGGAACGTTCCAGCAGAAGTTGAACCCCAATTCTCGCCAGGTGATTAGCTGGTCCAGAAACGCCTCGGCGTTGGGCCCCACTCCCCACCATCCTTCCCGACTGCCCGTGACCACCTCCGAGATCCGGTCAAGGCTCCATCCCTCGGACTCGGTCACTTCCCGAAATATGCGGTGCGCCGAAACATGCCCAAAGTGCAGGTATGCAGAAAGCCCCGACGTCACACTCTCTTCGGGCAGATTCCGCTCCTCGGCGTATCTGTTAAGCCGGCGCCCCACAAACGTAGAGAGCCGATATGCCGCCTCGTCACTTCCACCCGCAGTATCCAGGACCGGTTCCACCTGATGATCCAGCGGAAGCGTCTGCATCCCCTGTTTCAGCCAGTGCTCCAAATCCGAGTGTGGCCACCTTGTAAGAACGTCTGCCGGGACCCCTGCCGGACCGCCAACCAGCGCCCCGGCCCTTAGCGGTGCCTGGTCCGGAAACTGGGCCAGATGAGGACGAAGTTCTTTTTGCAGGTGGCGACGAAAGCTGTGCGCATAATCGAATGTGCGAGAAGTCGACGCCATGTGAAGCAGGCCCACCGAGTCCACCGACTCCATTCGAACCGAAATCTGCGCCGCCCCCGCCTCCACCATGCGAGGCAGCATAAAACACGGAAACTCGTCGGTGACCACCACACAAGCCTGGGCGCCCAACGCCCGAAGCAGTCCTTTGCCGTGACCCGGCTCGGGTTCAACGTACCCAAAGTACCCCAAACCCGCTTGCGCCGCCTGTGCCCGGTTGTTCACCATCCCCTGCAGAACAAAGGTGTGGATTCGGTCGCTGGCCCACGGGTACCCCAGCCGCAGCGCCTCGAAGACCAACACAGGCTTGCCCAGGCTTCGGCCCCATTCCAAGGCCCGATCCAGCGAGAAGTTATCCTGTAATCGGCGATACGCCGTCATCCAATAGAGCACATAGTTCCCATCCTGGCGGACGGCCCCACTATTTCTGGCACGAATGCGCTGCGAAGGCACTTCCATGGGACACCTCGAAGAACCCTATTTCTAAGAGCCTAGAGAAACGACTGTAATAAGTAGTCTGCTCGATGTCCAGCCTTCGGGGGAAGGACAGTGGTCAATTAGCGCGTCGGAGGGAGATGCCCCCCGTGGCGTAGCCCGGGGGGCGCGAACCGTCGCACTGGCAGTGCGACGGTTCGCGGGGGGCGGGCCCGTGCGAGGCCGGCGAGCGTCGGCGAGCCCGGCCTCGGATGGGCCGCGGTCACCCCTATATGGGCGCATCGTGAGGCGGGGTGCGACGTCTGGCGGGGGCACGCCCGCTGTTGACTGCCCCCGTTGACCGGCGTCCGCACGATGACTACGTTCGTAACCACGGTTTTGCCTCCGTCCCGGCGGCGCTGCATTCTTGGAGGATTCCCCATGTCCGAACTCACATTGAACCTCGGCTCTTTGGCTCCCGGATTCTCTCTGCCCAACGACTCTGGCTCCCAAACCACTCTGAACGAACTGAAAGGACGCTGGGTTGTGGTCTATTTTTATCCCAAAGACAACACCTCCGGCTGCACCCTCGAGGCCCTGGAGTTCACTTCTCTTGCCCCGCAATTTGAGGCTGCCGGCGCTACCATCCTGGGAATCAGCCCCGATTCCATCAAAAGTCACTGCAAGTTCAGGGACGCCCATAACCTGTCCGTAGTCCTTTTGTCGGACCCCGAATCCCAGGTCATTTCCGCCTTCGGAGCGTGGAAGATGAAAGGCATGTACGGACGCCAGTACATGGGCGTCGAACGCACCACCGCACTGGTCGCCCCCGATGGCTCCCTGGCCCACTTGTGGACCAGAGTCAAAGCGGCCGGACACGCTCAAGAAGTCTTGCAGAAAATTATCGAGTTGAAGCGGTAGCGGTCCTGGCCAACACCGGAGCCGCACAAGGCTCACCAAACCACTCTTCGTGTGCCGACTGCGCCCGTTGGGCCAACGTCGCAGGCAACTGCTGGGCACCCAAACCAGCCAGCGCTGACGAGACCCGAGCAACGGCAGCGGCCGAGGCCACCCCACGCTCATCCAATACCTCTATTCCCGCCATTTTTCCAAGCACCAGGGCCC
>CAYTWV010000435.1:0-4213 GCA_964442235.1 uncultured Myxococcales bacterium
TGGCTGAGGGCCCCAATGAACTTGCATCCGAGAAACGGCGCACCTTGCTCAGGGTGCTTTGGGAGGTGATTCGAGAGCCCATGCTGCTGCTTTTGGTGGCATGTGGCCTGCTTTATCTGTTTCTGGGCGACTACAAAGAAGCCTTGATGCTTTCGTCGTTTGTGGTCGTGGTCATCGGCATCACCTTGTACCAGGAGCGCAAGACCGAGAGGGCGCTCGAGGCCCTGAAAGACCTCTCCAGCCCCCGGGCGCTGGTCATCCGAGACGGCAAGGAGCGCCGAATCCCGGGTCGTGACGTGGTCCGGGGGGACGTCATGGTGCTGGCCGAAGGCGACCGCGTTCCCGCCGACGCCAGGCTGCTGTTCAGCGCCAATCTGACCGTGGACGAGTCCTTGCTGACCGGCGAATCGGTACCCGTTCGAAAACACGCCGGTGACGACCCGGCCTCTCGTCCGAATCCAGGCGGGGACGACACCCCCTTTGTATTCTCCGGCACGCTGATCGTGGCTGGCAGGGGTGTGGCCGAAGTGCTCACCACGGGCAAATCCACGGCGCTGGGCCGAATCGGCGAAGCCCTGAAATCCGTAGAGCCAGAGCGAACTTCGCTGCAAAAAGAGACTGGGCGGCTTGTGACCCGATTGGCCACAGCAGGACTGGTTTTGTGTGGGGCCGTCGTGGTGCTTTTTGGACTGACCCGGGATGACTGGGTCCAGGGCCTTCTGGCCGGCATCACCCTGGCCATGGCGACGCTGCCCGAGGAGTTCCCCGTCGTGCTTACCATCTTCCTGGCCCTGGGTGCCTGGAGGATTTCCCACAAGAAGGTCTTGACCCGAAAGATGGCAGCGGTGGAGACCGTGGGCGCCGTTACGGTGTTGTGCGTGGACAAGACCGGTACCCTGACCCAGAACCGCATGACCGTGGCCCAATTGTGGATTCCCGGAGAGTTCTTCGCAGTCAAAGACGGGGCCATTTGCGCCGACGACCTGCCCGAGCCGTTTCATCAGTTGGCCGAGTTCTCGATTCTGGCGTCCCAGAAAGACCCCTTTGACCCCATGGAAATGGCCATTCACAAGATGGGCGCCGACTGCCTGGCCCACACAGAACACCTCCACACCGATTGGGTGCTGGAACACGAATACCCTTTGTGCAAAGACCTGCTGGCGATGTCCCAGGTGTGGCGCAGTTCTGACGGTTCCGAGTTTGTCATCGCATCCAAAGGGGCGCCCGAAGCCATCATCGACCTGTGCCACTTGGACAAAGAGACCTCTGACCGGATTTGCGACTCGGTTCAGGCGTTGGCCTCCCAAGGGTTGCGAGTGCTTGGCGTGGCCCGCTCCCACTTCCGCCTTGGCAGTTTGCCCGCGGCCCAACATGACTTCGATTTCCAGTTCCTGGGGCTTATTGCGCTTTGCGACCCCATCCGACCGTCAGTCCCCGAGGCGGTTCGTGAGTGTACCGAAGCCGGCATCCGTGTGGTCATGATCACCGGGGACTACAGCGCCACGGCACAACAAATCGGGCGGGAAATCGGGCTGCCGTCCGTGGACCAGTTCCTGACCGGCCCGGAACTGGAGCAGATGGGCGAAAAAGAGTTGTCCGCTAAAGTGCGCTCCTGCAACATCTTCTGCCGAGTTCAGCCGCACCAGAAACTTCGCCTGGTTCAGGTTCTGAAGGCCGCCGGAGAGGTGGTGGCCATGACCGGTGACGGAGTTAATGACGCACCGGCCATCAAAGCAGCAAACATCGGAATCGCCATGGGTGCTCGTGGCACCGACGTGGCCCGCGAAGCTGCCGGACTGGTTCTGCTTGAGGATGACTTCGCTTCCATCGTCGCCGCAGTGCGCATGGGTCGGCGCATCTTCGATAACATCCGCAAAGCCATGGCCTACATTTTGGCCATCCACGTGCCCATCGCCGGCATGGCCCTATTCCCGCTGCTGTTTGTCTGGGCCCTGAAGAACCTTCTTCTGATGCCGGTGCATATTATGTTCCTGGAAATGGTCATCGACCCCTCGTGTTCGGTGATCTTCGAGATGGAATCCGAGGAACCCGGGCTGATGAAACGCCCACCTCGAGACCCCCGAAAACCCCTCTTTTCGGGCCAACTGCTGGCCATTAGCCTTTTGCAGGGCCTGGGCGTGCTGGTCATCAATATGGGCGTTTTCGCCTTCGACCGGTTCTGGATGGGCCACAGTGAAGAGGAAGCACGGGCGCTGACGTTCGTCACCCTGGTTCTGTCCAATCTGGCTCTGATTCTGACCAACCGCAGTTGGGGTCGCTCGGCCTGGGCAAGTCTGCGGGTGAAGAACTCGGCGGTCTCGTGGGTCTTCGCTGGGGCGCTGGTATTCTTGCTTGGGGCGGTATTCGTTCCCTTCTTACAGGACCTGTTCCATTTTTCACCACTGCGCCCCGTAGACCTGTTGATCTCATTGGGAGCAGCGGTCTTGGGCATCGCCTGGTTCGAGGGGTACAAGGTGTGGGCCTCGAAGGGGTCCAAAATCTGACCCTGCGTCCAACTCTCCAAACGTCTCTGAATTAGCGGATTTACAGCCAATTTAGCCGATCAGGCGCCCTTGACAGCCTATCGGGCCGCCCCTATTCTAGCCGGGTGTTCTGGAGGTGCCGAAGTGCGTTCCATTGCGTTCTATGGCAAGGGTGGATCCGGGAAGACCACAGTTGCCACAAGCCTGAGTGTTCTGCTTGCTGGAGACGCCCAAAAAGTGCTTCTGCTGGGCTGTGATCCGAAACACGACACATCTTACGCCCTTGTGGAGCGTGCCAAACGAGTCACTTTGGTTGAGGCTCTTCAAAAGTCCGGGGTCGCCAACGTCGCCACCTCGGAATTCCTGATGGAAGGAACCCGAGGCATAGATTGTGTAGAAGCCGGTGGGCCCGAGCCAGGTGTGGGGTGTGCCGGCCGAGGCATTACCTTGATGTTCGAGGTGCTGGCGAAGAACAAGCTCATGAATGACAAATATGACTGGATTGTGTATGACGTCCTTGGCGACGTCGTGTGTGGTGGATTTGCTGCGCCTATCCGATCTGGTTATGCCAAAGAAGTATGTGTTGTCGTCTCGGGTGAAGTTCTTTCCTTGTATGCTGCTAATAATTTATGCAAAGCCTTGGTCCGTTATGAAAGTACGGGTGTCAGGCTGGCGGGGATTGTCCCGAATCTACGCGGGGTTGTAGGCGAAGAGGCGTTGCTTAGGCGATTTGCCTCGTTGCTTGGGGCCAGGGTTTTTCCCGCTATCCCCCGGGATGCCAGCGTTCATCAGGCTCACGTGCGTTCCCGAACCGTGGTAGAGGACGCACCGGATTCCCCAGCCGGTAGGGCACTGATCGCCGTAAAGGACCAACTGGTAGCTTCCTCGTGGGCGGATGCGGTAACCCCTACCCCGCTCAATGACCAGGATTTCGAGGCGTTCATCCAGGAAGAGTGGTCTCAGCGCACTCTGGCGGGGCTTGCTGAAGGCTCGGCGCCATGACGTCGGGTTTGCGCGGCCCCACCCCGGGTGTCGATGCGGACGGAGACCGAAACAAGTCCCCCGATTCCAATGATTTGGGCCAGATTGAGGGCCGCTGGTATGCGCCGCACAAGTTCTCTGCCTGGCTGGCCAACCGCGTTCAGGATCTGGGAAAGGGCCTCTCGGTAGAGGTTTTGTTCCGTCCCGACGGCGTCTTGGTGTTTTTGTACCAATTGGCAGGGAAGCGGGTTCCCGTGTTTCTGGCTGTGGGCAGACGTGGCTCCAAGGGACAGTTGACCCGATTCGGTACGCTTCTGGTTCCAGTTCCCTGTCCGCCCGGCACCGAGCTGCGGTTGTTGTCCCACACGGCCCAGAAACTGGAAGCTGCGTTTCCGGGTGAGCCTCCAACCTGGATGCGGCGGCCTAACACGGGTTTGGCCGAATTGAACTGGGGCGCAGCGTTTCTAGAGGACTATTGTCTCGACCTTTTGGCCCCGGGGACCACCCACTGGGATTCCATGTTATTGCGCACTGTTTCGTTCAGTGCGGACAAGGGGCTTACGCTTCGCATTGGCGGCTCCACCGAGTTTGAGATGCATCTGGTCCCGGGCTGGTGGCCCACTTCCGAGGCTTGGGTGGGCCAATACGGGCCTTTGGTGCTGACGATTATAGATCCGGAGTTGGCCAGACATCCCCTCGTGAACTACATCGGATACGCGCTGGCACTTCTGGTTCCTTCGGACTCGAAG
>CAYTWV010000436.1:0-4194 GCA_964442235.1 uncultured Myxococcales bacterium
CACACCAAGTCACCCCACAAAACACGGCGGCAACCGGGGTCGATTCGTACTAGTACTACTAGAACAGATTTACGTGAGTTTCAGGCCCAGCTCTTCTAATTGCGATGGGTCCACGTCCGAGGGACAACCCGACATCAGGCACGAACCGCTGGTGGTCTTGGGGAACGCAATGACGTCGCGGATGGACGTGCAGCCAGTCAGCAGCATGATCACACGGTCCAGGCCCAGGGCCAGGCCGCCGTGCGGAGGAGCGCCGTACTTCAAGGCATCCAGAAGGAAGCCAAACTTCTCTTTGGCAGCGGTTTCGTTGATGTTCAGAGCGGTGAAGACCCGCTGCTGCAGTTCCGGGGTGTGTATTCGGATCGAACCGCCACCCAGCTCGGTACCGTTCATCACCACGTCGTAGGCTCTGGCCCGCATCTTGGTGGGATCGGTTTCCAACAGGTGCAGGTCCGCCGGGTGCGGCTGCGTGAAGGGGTGGTGCATCGCTACGGGGCGCTGACCCGCTTCATCCCACTCGAACATCGGGAAGTCCACGACCCACAGCAGGGCAAAATCCTTCATTCGCTCGGGGAATACCTGGGGCCCCAGCAGCAATCGCAACTGACCCAACACGTGCAATACGGTCTTGGTATCGCCCGCGACCATCAAAATCAGGTCGCCGACCTTGGCATCCACGCTGTTGACCAGGCGATCGCCTTCCCAGTCCTTGAGGTACTTGGCCACAGAACCCGAGAGGCCCGCGTCTTCGACCTTGATCCAGCCCAGGCCTTTGGCTCCCATGCCACGGGCCTTTTCGTTCAGGTCGTCCAGTTCCTTTCTGGAGCGTTTGCCACCCAGAGGAACCCGGATGCCCCGAACTGTGCCGCCCGAAGCGATAATCTCCCGGTACACGCCGAACTCGGAGCCCGAGAAAATGGCCGACAAGTCGGTAATCGCCATTTCGAACCGCAGGTCGGGTTTGTCCGAACCGTACAGATTCATGGCCCGCTCGTAGGGCATGCGGGGGAAGGGCCGAACAGGCTCAACGCCCGTCAGGGCCTTCATGATCACGGAAAGCAGCCCCTCGACCATATCCATCACGTCCTGCTCACACACAAACGACATCTCCATGTCGATCTGGGTGAACTCGGGCTGGCGGTCGGCACGCAGATCCTCATCACGGAAGCACTTCGCAATCTGATAATAGCGGTCGTAGCCAGCCACCATACTGATCTGCTTGTAGATCTGGGGAGACTGGGGCAGGGCATAGAAGGTGCCGCGCTGAAGGCGAGAGGGGACCAGGAAGTCCCGGGCGCCTTCGGGAGTGCTCTTCATAAAAATCGGCGTCTCGATTTCCACAAATCCGTGGTCATCCAGGTACCGGTGGGTCATGGCTGACGCCAGTGCCCGCTTGATCAGCTTGTCCTGCATCGTGGGACGGCGCAGGTCCAGGTATCGATATCGCAAACGCAGGTCTTCGTGGGCATCCACATCGTCACGAATGGCAAAGGGAACCGTCTCGGAACGATTCAGGACTTCCAGCTTCTCGACTTTCACTTCGACTTCGCCGGTCGCCATATTCTTGTTGATGTTGCCTTCCCCACGCCCGGAAACCAGGCCGGAGACCCCAATGACCCACTCGGTCCGCAGAGAGACAGCGGTCTCGTACATGGGCGAGTCCTTGTCCACAAAAAGCTGCGTCATGCCGGTCTTGTCACGCAGGGTGATGAAGATCTGGCCGCCCAGGTTGCGGTTCTGGTGAACCCAGCCCATCAACACCACCCGGCTGCCTGCATCCGAGGCCCGAAGCACACCACACATATGCGTTCGCCGAATCTGCTCTACAAACTCCATGAGTCCCTCAGTTTCACACCGAATCGGTGCGCTCCGTGATATGCAGCCAAATCACTCGAAGTCGTTTTCTCTGGCCAGCCACGTGCGGACCGCACCCTAACTCAGATCCCCTGTTTTTTCAACTGCCGCCAATTGGGCCAGCGGTACTCGACCGGTCTCACGCCCATTTGCCTTGGCGTGCGCCATCTCAACCGCCGCCAAGACGGTATTCAACCGCTCCACGTCCAGCAGGTCCGCCTTGGGCACCTGCTCCAGCGACCCATCTTTGAAATTCAGCGGGCAGCAATCGGCACGCCCCTCGACCCAGACGGGCAAACCGTGGGTGCGACAGATGGTAGGCCGCACCGGGTACACGGCACAAAGCCCGTCCAGCAGAAAGACACACCGCTCACCTCGCAGCGAACGAAGACGCACTCGTTCCTGGACCAGGGCCGGTAAGGTCTTCAGGTGCTCCTCGATGGCCTCAGCCTCCACGCCAAATACGGAGAGATCGTGTTTGCAGCAGCTATCACACCCCGCTTCACAAACCAGCTTCTCCCGGAAATGGGGCTCCACTCGCACCCGAAACTGCTCGATGTTCTCCCAAACTCTTCGAATCACAGCGTTCCCCCTGAATCAGGTAACACTCTCCCTTTGCCCAGAGCCGTGCCGACAGCCCATCAAACAGGGTCCGCAACGCGGGGTCCTGCCGACGGCAACTCGGACGTGGTCGGCTATTCGGCGTCAGGGACCAGATCCAGATCCATCTGGAAGGGTCCCACCTGGGGTTGGCCATCACTGAAATAGGTGTCGGCGATCACCACGTAACGCCCCGGAGGCACCCACGAATCGAAGGTGATGTCGTTGCGTGCAATACACGCCAAAGGATCATCCCCCATCAGCAGGTGGATGTCGATGTCCGGGCCCACATCGTTGGGTACATCGTCCAGGGTCGCCCGCAAAGTCCCGCCGGTCTGGGTACGCCACACAAACACCAGCTCTGGGCCCGCCTCGCTGGCCGGAGAGCAGTTGTACTGGTCCCAAAGTCCGAACCCCGATACCGCCGTATTGCCCTGGTACTGGAAAGGAAGTGTGTCCACATAGAAGGGGCAGGCGTGGCTTCCGTCGGCCACTTCGCAGGGGTTCCATACTCCGGGGTCGATGTCACGCACGTCCAACAGGTAATAGTCCACAGGGTCGCCCAACTTGGTCCAGGCGTTCTGGATAAAAACTTCCCAACTGGCCAACCCAGGAATTACCTGACAACCGGCGGACCACATGTCCACCGTCGCCTGGCTGAACGGACCATCGATGGATCCCATGTGAATGTTATGGGCGCTGCCCCCTCGGTCATGATCGTCGCCAGGAATTCCCAGCGGACTTGGAAGCCACTGGTTCCGGTCGCTGTCCCAATGGCCATTTTTGTTGGTATCGTCACGCACTTGGTACCCGACGATGTCGATGGCTAAGGCGTTGTAATTCTTGTGCCAGCCACAGCGGTACGGATAGTGACGGTTTGGCCACAGCGACGAGCTGTTGTCGGTTCCAAAATCATTAACGCCCGTGTCGGTGTGGGCCGGGAATTCCAGCACCCGCCGAGTGCCGTCGGATTCTCTCCAAAGCAGCACCAACGTGTCGTTGAAGACGTTGGGTGTATTGCCGTTCCAAGTCATCACGCCTTGGCTGCTGCCACGCAATCCGATTACCGAACGGCGCCCGAACGTGGCATTAAAGGGGTGCCCGGTGGTCAGTTGCGCCATGGTTCTGTACATGTCATAGGCTTGCGACTCGGTCAGCAGCACAGCCCTATCCGGTAGCTCATAGCAGTGTTTCTGGCCATCAAAGGGCTGGACCAGCACAGGCATCGTGTCGTCGTACTGGGGCATCACAATGTTCTCGCCGCTTTTGGCCGCGGCATACGCCAGGGCGGGAGGCAGCGGGTCCATGTGGGTGACCGAGCCTGGCAAGCGGTTCCTTTGCCAGACCGAATCCAAGTCGGGTTTTAGTGGGGCCCGATTGGCTCTTGCGGGCAACGTATGGTCTCGGGCAGTAGTCCAAAGCAGGGCTGGTTGGGCCAGACAGGCGCCAGAAGGCAACGTCTCCCACTCTTCGCTGACGATGTCCTCTGGCTCAAGGTCTTGAACCTGTTCATCGGTCGTGGTTTCGGGCACGTTCAGGTCGCCAGTCGCCAGATCGTCCAGGTCGGGATCGCCGGGAAGGTCCTGGGGGACCGTTTCGGTAGCCATGTCCTGCGACGTCATCTCGGTGGCCTGGTCTTGGCCCCAACCGTCGGGGAAGGTCTTGCCCTGATTGGTGTTGCGCTGAGAACACCCGGTTGCCGCAAGGACAAGCAGAATCAAAAACAACCTTCAAACCATA
>CAYTWV010000437.1:0-4192 GCA_964442235.1 uncultured Myxococcales bacterium
GAACCGCGTGGAGAGGTTCTTCCGAACGGTGTAGGCGTACGAACCCTGCATCCGAAGCTCGGGGCCGTCGTGCCCATCCACAAGAACGTACAGGGCACCCACCTTGGCATCCAGGAAGCTTGCCACCTCGGAGACCACGGCTGACGCCAGTGTCCCCAGGTCTGTCTGCCCAAGCACCACGGCATTCACCCGTGCCAGGCCTGTCTTCAACCGATCCTGCTCCTTGGCGCTGTCGTCGGCAGCAAAGAGTGCCCCCTGCATTCGGCTCACGGCCAACGCCAAGGCCGCCACCTCATCCTGGCCGGCAACGTCGATCACCGTCCTCAGATTTCCGGTTGCGATGCTCTCCGTAGCCGCAACAACCCGGGCAACGGCCCCTGCCACGCCCTTGGCCGTCAGCAGCGAAATGGCCACTCCCAGCAGCAGAGAGAGACCCGAGAGCAGGAGCGCCACGATAAACATGGTGGAGAGGGCAAGGTCGGCTTCCTGCTTCTCCTTGTCCAGAGCATCGTCCTGGTGTTTGGTGAATCGGATGGCAGCAGCGGCCGTTGCCTCCCCCTTTTCCCGTCCTTCCGAGCGGCTCAGGTCCGAGGCTTCGCTGGCCTTTCCCGCTGTTGCTAAAGCGATGACCTGCTCCAGCACCGCGTTGTACTGCCCAAAGCTCACGTCGAAGACATCTGCCAGGTCGGCTGCTTCGCCCCCAAGGTTCAGAGATACGACGCTCTTATAACGCTCCTCAGCCTCAGCACGAAGTCGTTGAATCCTGGCGAGGGCGACCGTGCGGTCTTCCAAATCGAGGGCCAGCACGATTTCTTTTTCCTGGGTCCGAAGCTCGAACAGGTTGCGGTGAAGCCGCGCTGAGTC
This sequence comes from uncultured Myxococcales bacterium, assembly GCA_964442235.1. Lineage (GTDB taxonomy): Bacteria > Myxococcota_A > UBA9042 > CAIXZC01 > CAIXZC01 > CAYTWV01. The sequence goes on from CAYTWV010000437.1 coordinate 865, forward strand.
CTTTACGGCCTCAACCCTGGTCGCCACCACAAAGTCCAGGCGCAGGTTGATGTCCCACAGGCTCCAGAGCGAAATCCCCAGCGGGATCAGCGTTAAAAGCAGAACCACCAGGGAACTGAGCAGCATCTTCCGCCGCAAAGTCAGATCGAAATACCACATTGGAGCCTCCATCTCGCAGAACCCTGCCCCGTCGTGAAACCGGGGCCAGGTTTCGGGACAGTGCGAATCAAGCCGCCAGTAGTGGATTTACATTTTGCGAAGAGATGTGGGAATAGTCGGGTTCCTTAAGAGACATAGGGAAAAACCCCATGACCCGGTCCAGGAACTACTATCGGCGTGCTGTCGATGCGTGGGTGTTCAAAATCACTTGGCCTGATGGGCTCTACCCTTAGGGAAATGGGCCCGTCATGGAGCCGTTCACTTCCGCCGTGGTTGCCAGGAGGCTCCAAGTGAAAGCAACGGTGGACACGGTGGGCGGTACGTATTCAGGCCAGAACAAGTCCCAACCAGGTCGGTGTGCTCAGGGTTTGCTGTACTGAAGGGTATCCACAACATGCGATTCGACTGGAACTGTTGGTGTACCCAACCCATATGTGGTCATAGACAGAGTATGCCCCGAGATGTCGATTCTGACGAAGCCACGTTCGGACGGTACGGCGTTACTGTTGGAGGGTGGTACCGGGTAGGCCAGCCTGTCTCGGTAGTAGGCCTGGGGACCGTCCAGGGCAAGCAGTTCGCCTTCGGGCCAGGCTCCCGAGGGCGGCGTGAGTAGATAGCCAACACCCTGCCCCACACCCGGGCCATAACCGCCCGACATGATTTGGGCATTGTAAGAGATGGGCTTCATCCTCTGGTACAAGTGCTCATGCCCCCCGAAAACCCAGTCGACCCGGCCAGCAAACAGCGACGTCATATCCCTGAAGGTCCCTTGGGCACCAGGATGGCGCGTCCCCACGTTGTACGGGGGAACGTGCCAGTAGGCAAAGGCCCAGGTGGCGCCCCCGACAGCGGCATCCAGCAACCCGGAAAGCCACAGGAACTGTTCTCCGGAATCCTTGGCAAAACCATCTGGCCATTCCGAGTTCAGGCCCGCAAACCGGGACCCGCAGTACGGAAAGCTGTAATATGTCTGTGAGCCGGAATCAAATGGCAATCCAAAATAATACTCGAAGCTGGTGGTATCGGGATTCGAGCCCACGGTTGGAGTGTCATGGTTGCCGGGCACCGGCATCACGACCCTGGATGCAAACAAGTCCCGGGCCGCATCGAAGTAGGTCCACCAAAGCCCGGGATGGTCATTCCACGCCATGTCGCCAACCGAAATCAAGAAGTCCACGTCCTGATGATCCGACCGAATCGTCGATGCGGTGCTGCGCCAGCGCCCATGCTCTCCATCTTCCTGGGCGTCGCCAAGGACGATGAACGAGAATCCCCCGGCGCCTTCGGACTCGGGCAGGGCACAGCCAGAACGCAGCGTGTACAGGGGAGAAGCGTTCACGCCGCACCGGACCCGGTAGAAATACTCCGTCAACGGCTCGAGATCATACAATACCAACCTGTGCATCGCTCCGGGGTCCGTCTCGGAAGCGACCAGGCCCAAATCAGCCGTCAACCCGTATTCAACGGTGCCGGCGCACGCGTGGCCGGTTACGAACGACACGACGACACCCGTGGAAGACTCCTGTACCGCCGCATCCCACATCAGATAGGGGCCGATGTACGGGAACAGAACCTCTCGCCCCCAATCCTTGTGCCCATTATTGTCCCATGTCTTGTTCGTACCTTCTTCTGAAAAAAACACGAAATGAATCGCTTTTGCCTGCTCCGGTATAGATATGACAACGTCATAGCCACCCTCAGCACCGGCCGAAACCATGGACACCTGTTTATAAGAGTTGAGATTCCCCTCGCCATCGCTTTCCGTTGCCATATCTGTGCCAGCTATGGCATTCCATCCATTGAAGCCATAGTGCATCTTGAGGTTTGACTTATCTTTAAGAATTCCAGCATATTTTATTGTCACGGTGCCGCCCGGCATCAGTCGGGTTGGCCACGAGGTCACTCCGTTCCCAAGGTCCACGCCGGCATCAGGCACGGCAACGCAGATTCCGTCACTGCACTCCTCCTCGTAGGCCAGACATCCGCCGCAGCTTACACCGCACCCGTCGTCACCACAGGACTTCCCCAGACAACTGCCCTGGCATCCCACCCCATCACCATCGGACTCCCCAGTATCTTGAAGGTCCGCTTCAACATCCCCGACATCCCCGACATCCCCGCCGCCCAGCTCATCCAAAGCGTCCGAAGCGTCTGAAGCGTCTGACGGAATCACATCGGAGGCGGGCAAGTCCGGGGCAATCCCATCGGGCAGACTCGCTTGGTCACCCTGGTCCGTGGCCCCAACGTCGGCCACGACAACCCCGTCGCCCACCCCGTCGCCCACAAGGTCCGGAAAGGTATCGGAAGTGGCTGTATCGGCCGGCACGTCCGGAATGGCGTCAGGGCCTACCCCTTCACCCGACAGGTCGTCAATTGCGTCGGGGTCCGCCCAGTCAACGAACACATCGAGAATGGCGTCAGGAGCGGGCCCGTCCCCCAGCACGTCGGGAAAAGCGTCAGGGTGGGCCCAGTCGGCCACCAGGTCGGAATATGAGTCGGGCCGGGCAACGTCGAAGCCGGCATCCTCCAGGGGGCAATCCACTTCGCATCGACTTGCATCCCCCTGGACCCCGTCCTGGCCCAGGTCGAACGTCGCCGAATCGCCGCCGTCTCGGCCCGCCCCCGAGGAACCACAAGACGATACCAGGGACAGCGTCGCCAGAAGCGCAAGCTCCCAGAACGTTCGGTTCATGTTGCCTCCACGTGCTCTCCCTGTTTATGGTATCCCAGGTCACCGGCCGGGTCACGCATTGCAGTCATCCCAGTCGTTGATGTGGCTGTTGGCATTCGGCCTTTATAAGATTACCAAGGTCAGGCTGAAGCCTTAGTCGCTCGATGCCCCGAAGGACCGCATCCCGTTGCATCATAACCCAGTCCTGCCTAACATGGCCCGGGTCAAGACCTTCGGCTGGGCAGGAGAACCATGAAACGATTGCTTCAAACCGTGACAACTGCGGCCATTCTTCTGAACCTGGGCGCCTGCGGCAGCTCCAACTCGTCGGACGAAGATAGCCAGGGAAGCCAAGATGTGGCGGCAGACTTCAGGTCGGATGGAACACCCACGGACGCCCTACCCGATGGGTCGCCGGACCTCGCTTCCGATGGAACGGACGACCACGGCAGCACCGAAATCGCCCAGGATATCCCCGGCGACTTTGCCAACGCCGAT
>CAYTWV010000438.1:0-580 GCA_964442235.1 uncultured Myxococcales bacterium
CGTCAGCGGGGGCAGCAGGCGGGCGTAATCCACCTGATTGGGAACGTATTCGAACGCATCGGCCAACTCAGCAGACTTGGAATCGGAATTCTCCAGCTTCACCGCCACCTTGCCTAGGGCACCGGCCGGGCTCTTGACCTGCACTTCGCCACCATTCACAAAGAAGATGTCGGTCGCGGCCACTTCTCCGAAATAGACTTTGGGACTGGGCAGGAAGTTGGACCCCAGGACCTTCACGGTGGTCCCCCCGGTTGCGGGTCCCGACGTGGGCGCAACACCGGTAATCTGAGGTGCGGCATTCTCTGCGGTGAAGGTGAACGCCAGGTCCAAGGATGCGGTCCCACCATCCGGGTTTGTCAGGGTGACATTGGTCTTACCTGCTGGACGCGCCGGGGTCACACACGTCAATGAAGCTCCCCCCGCAGCGACCAGGATTTGCGTGGCGGCCGTTGCGCCAAACGCCACAGTGGCGCCGTCCTGGAACTCGGTTCCCGTCAACGTCACCAGCGTACCGCCTTCTCCGGGGCCCTCATTGGGCTCGCTGGATACCATGGTGGGCCGGCTGCCCACCCTGCCCGGG
>CAYTWV010000438.1:590-4191 GCA_964442235.1 uncultured Myxococcales bacterium
GCTGGCTGTCCATCTTGACCGTTTTGCAAACGTGGTCCACACACTTCTGATCGCCCACACACTCTTCATCCAGTTCGCACCAGGGCTTACAGATCCCGTTGATGCACTTCTTGCCCTCTCCACACGAGTCGGGGTCTGCTACACACTCGGGCTGGACACCGCCGCACACGGCCGTGACCGCCGTGTTCAGCGTGGAACCCCAGCTATCCAGAACGTACTCGATCTTGGCTTCCTTCCACCCCTCGGCCTCGGTGCACTTGATGAAGACCGTGATGCCCTCTCCGGCACCCTTCTGCTGGTTCTCGCTAAGGATTTTATACTCCTGGGCATCCAACGCCGTCTTCTCGCCCTCGGCAAACATGACGGTGAATTGGGCAATCTGCTCCTCGGCCAACAAGCCCGTGTGTTTGCCCAGATTCCGGCTCTGAACATAGGTGAAGATGCCGTCTTCGGCCACTTCATCCCCCTTCTCGGCCTCGGGCCCAGCATCCAGAATCTGCAAGGGCGTCCACATGTTCATGGAACCTTTCAGGTACACATTTACGGTTTCCCATTCCCCAACAAAATCAAAGTTGGAATTCAGTTTATTCGTATCAACGGTCACCTTGACGTCAATCGTGCCAAAGGCCGCCAGCACCAGTGGTTTGCATTCCACCAGGTCGGTGCTGCCCTTTTCGACCACAAACTCCCCATTGGGACCTTCCCACATCCAGAAGTCCAATTCGTTCAGGACACCGTAGTTAAACGTCCTGTCCTGGTCGGCAAAGAACCAGATCTCCGTGGAGAAGATCCGGTCTTGGGCCACAGCACCCTCCATCTCGTGACCGCCCTGAGAGATGGGACCATCGTCATACATAAGGGGATACGGGCCGTCGGACGGAAGCCAACTTGAAGCGTAAGTGATGGTGTTGTCCGCTTCGTTCCAGGCAAAAGAGCCCGTGAACTTCATCTCGCCATCTTTGAACGTCTTGTTGGCACGGTCATCCACATAGAAGGTGATTCGGGCCGTCTTGGGGGGCTGAATCCAGCGTTCGTTGCCCGTCAGTTCTTTGCCCTGATCCGGCTCCCATTGCAGGTCCATCACGTCTTCCTGGCCGGACAAGTCCGTGACCAGGTCCACCCCTTCATCTTCCGGAGTCGTGCGACACCCGCCGATGCTGCCGCTCAGAAGAAGAAGGCCGAACGCGGCGCTGCTGACAAGGGCCCCAGCGGCCCGGAATCTGGCGAAAAAGGCCTGTTGACGTGTGGCGTTCATGGATTTCATTTCTCCCTCCGAATTGTGCGGAGTAATCAGTTACCAACCCAGAGTTCTGCGGCATTCTTCAGGGCAAAACCATCGTCATTGCCCCACGCTGCCGCTTCTTGAGGCACATCGCAGTAGTCCCACGAGAGCCCGAAGTCCAACGAGTATCGCATGGCGACCCGGTAGCGAGCCGGGCTGGCAGAGGCGACCACATGACCCAGATACTGAGCGGCATCGCCACACTCGGCCAGGTCAGAACCCTGGGGCAGAGCGCAGGCGGGGTCCCAGGTCATGGGCAGGAAAGTCCAGCCCTCCTGGAACCGAGGGTCGGGGACGTCATAACAAGGCCCGTACGGCATCATGCACGTCTCGTCGGCACCGCAGCAAGCCGGGCTAAGCCCCAACTCAACCCGGACATTGGCGTCGAAGCTGGGGTTCACGTTCTGCAAACGCCCGATGAAGGGGCCCGCCGGCTCGAACGGAGCACCCGAGTGCCCCCCCACGTCGGGCACCGATGAGGGCCACAGCAGGGAACACCCGTTTTGTGCGGAAATTTGGAAATACAGTGGCGCCTTCACGCTTCCCGTTGCCCCATCCTCTTTGGTGTACAGAAGGGTGAAATTGGCCTTCTCGGCCAGGAAACTCGGTGCAAGGAAGTAGAGGCGAGAGGGGTCGGGCACAAACAGAGACCGGAAGCGATTGCCGCCCACTGTTCCCGTATCTGCCGTGTTAATCTCGCAGTCCATAATCGGCCGAAACTTGCTGCCGGTAACGCCGACCAGAAAACCGCCGCCATTGGGGCCTTGTCCAGGGTTGATTTCCGAGATCACGGGAGCGTCGGTCGCAGGCAGGAACGCCTGACCCACAAAACCCACGTCAAAATCCGTACCCGACTCACAAGCCGGAGTGACGGCACCAGGCGCCGGGAACGAATCGGGAACACAGTCCTCGTTCGAGTCCACCCGATTTTCCTGAGTGTCGGACCAGCACCCGGGTTTGGCTTCTTCAAGCCAGGGATTCCGGTTTCCATCACAAAGCTTCTGGTTCACGTTCGCCACGTTCTTGTTCGAACTCTCGTCGCCAAAAATGTCGTAGCGCACAACCAGCCCATCCCCGTTGGCGTCTTCCAATTCCAGAATCCGGTTGTTGCCGGGCCACTCTTCGGTGCCGCCCCAGTTCGAGCCGGCAAAACCATAGGTATATTTGTAGCCGATTCGCACACCCTTCTGGCGGCCGCCAGCCGCCAAAGTGGGGATATAGGGAATATCAAACGCCGCGGTCCAGATCCCATCACCGGCGGTCCCATCGGCCCCCTGCCCATCGTCCCTCATGGCCACCTTGTTGGGGACCCAATTTCCGAAAGCTCGGTTAACCTCGGCCCATTCATCGGACGTCAGGCACCCCTGCTGCTTGGCACCGGCACACGAAGGCGTCGCTGCCTGGGTGTCGGCCGTGAACATGGCCCCCGTGATAAACAGCGTCTTGTTCTCTTCGTTCTTGGCGAACTTGAACGGATTGACCGGACTGCAATTCGAGTCCTTAATGCCTTCGCCAATCTGCGTCTGGAACACCACGGTAATGCGGTCTTCGTTCTTGCACCCGGACAGGGCCAACCCTTCGCCGGCGCGGTCCAAAGCCGCAGCAAAGGCCTCGTTGGACGGATCGGCAAAGCCGTCGCCCGTATAGTCGACAGGCACCTCGGCCAAAAACTGGCCCGCCAGGAACCCGCCGTCGGCATCGGGGAACTGGAAGACGGGGACGGCCAACGAACTGGTTTTGGACCCGGCCAGCAACCTGCGAACCATCCACAGGGCCTCCCCGGCTCCATCGGCGCCCGTGGTCAGGCGCTGAACCAGTGTAGTCAACGCTTCGTTCATGGACTGGGGGCTGATGGACCCCAGGGCGATTCCCTGGACGAAGCTCTTTCGCAACAGAATCAGGGTCAAGGTAGTGGTTTTGTCGTCCAGATTGGCCATCAGGGGCACCCCATCCGCCCACTTGATGCGCGTCATGCCGCCCAAATGGTACGGACCGAACCGCTCCCACACGTTTTCGTTTCGGGGCACGCGGACCGCCAGGCCCAGGATGCGGCTGCTTCCGTCCGTGGCTTGAACCACCAGGTTCCTGTACTCTGTCGTACCGGGAAACGTCGCCTTAAACACGCCCGAACCGTCGGCCGCAACGGTGTACTGAGGCAGGGCTGTACCCGTGGGGGCATAAAACTCCACCTGCCCACCTGGAAGGCCGAAGACCTGTCCGTACACCTCGTAGGGTGTGGCGTGCTGCACATAGTCCGGCCCCAGCTCCGTGAAGCTGTTCAGCACCGGCTTTTTCCGGCCGTCCATGCCCAGCATGCCC
>CAYTWV010000439.1:0-4169 GCA_964442235.1 uncultured Myxococcales bacterium
GCGAGAATTGTGGCGATCACCGCCGCAATGTGCGACGGCACCGGTCTGGACCAGACTTACCAGATTGGGGTAGTCCACCGGGCCAAACACGAACCCCGCTGTGTTCCGCAGTCGATAATTCGGGCTGTCCGCAAAGCCAGCCTCCTGCGCTCCAGTCAGCTTCGCAGCCCCACCTTGTCCCGCTTGGGCCCGGTTCTGCTGCCAGGGATTCTCTGCTGCCACATCCGAAGAGCCCCCTCGTGAAGACATGTTCCCCTGAGAGGGCGCTGTCGACATCCGATCCGGCTGAGACCCCCGATACGGCGTCCCCGAAGTGGGTGCTGCTACCGGAGGCGACCATCCTTGGGTCGCAGGTCTCGACGGCGCTATGGGGGTGGACGCCGTCTGCCCCATGGGCCCATCCTCGGACCAGGCCGTGGTTTGCATCCGCTGTGTGGCGTTCACCCCGCCCACGACCCCACCCGTAGAGGGCTCTTGCGGGAAACGCGCCCCGGTTCCCACCATGATTCCATCGGGACCCACCATCGGACGCCCGGTCCTGGGCGCTTCGGCCACACGGCCAATGGTCCCATCGGGCATCACGCGGCCAGCGGGCGAATCATTGGAAAACCGCCCGGTGCCGGCGTCCGAATGTTCGGGAACCCGTCCTGCCGTCAGACTTGAGGCCACAGAGCCCGTTGCCGGCCCCATGGCACCGCCCGTCACGCCCCGGCTGCTCTCGCCGCGGGCCATCTCTGCATCAAAATCGACCCCTTCCCCCTGGCTGGGTTCTCCCGAAATCGGCTTGTTCGCAATGTTGGGATCCGTCCCGCCCTCACCCTCTTCGATTGCCGGGCCGCCACCCGTCAGCAACGACCGAGACATGCCGCCCGAAAGCCCCGAATGTTCCCCCGACTGCCCCTGTTCCCCATGAAACAACTTCTCAAGCAACTGCGACAATCCCACCGAATCAAGACGATATCCCTTCGAGAACAGGTAATCGTTCAGCGCGATCTGGAACTCCTGAGCCGTGGAAAACCGCTCGTCCCGTTCTCGGGCAAGGGCACGCCGCAAGACTTCCTTCAGACCTTCGTCCAGATGCGGGAATCTTAATAACTTCTTGTCTATGTTTACGTCGCGGATGTTAATAAGAGTGTCCAGGTCGCTCTTGCCCACAAACAGCCGCTTCAGAGTCACCGATTCAAACAGAACCACGCCCAGCGAAAACACATACGAGCGGGCATCCAGTTCCTCGTTGCGTACCTGCTCCGGGGACATATACCCCAGCTTCCCGCGCAAAACGAACTTGCCCCCCTGAGACTCTTCAGTCCTGGCCTTCGCCACCCCGAAGTCCATGATCTTGACGTGTCCGTCCCAGGACATGATCACGTTGGACGGAGATACATCTCGGTGGATAATGTTCAGGGGATTCCCGTAAATATCCCTTGCCCGATGGGCGTAATGCAACCCCTTGCAAACCTCTGACGCAATGAAGCATGCCACGTCAGGGGGAAGTAGCTGCCGCCGATCGGCACACCGAGCAAGAACCTTCAGGAGGTCCTTGCCATCCACCAATTCCATGGCGATGTAGTATTGCCCTTCGACGTTATCTAACTCGAAAATCTGAACAATATTGGGATGCTGCAGAACGGAAGTAAGCTTTGCTTCCTGGATCAACATCTGGATGAACGAGAGATTTCTGGCGTAGCCCGGCAGAATCTTCTTCACCACGACGATCTTCTCAAACCCCTCCACCCCGGTTAGCCGAGCCATATAGACCTCGGCCATTCCGCCGCTGCCTATTTTCTCTAACAGCTCATACTTTCCGAGCACCCGAAGTGGTTTCATCGTGGTCCCGAGAGTCCTTTAGTTCTGCTCCTGGCTGCGATAGAGAATCAACGCCCGCTCACACACGGACTCCCTGGGCCCTGATGCTCCAGATTTCGCCTCCCGTGTGCATTCCGCCGCACCGGTTTCCTGAACCACACAAGCCTCGGTGCGCAGTTGCTCACAAGAGTCCTCGCACCCTGCTGAAATCAGCCCCAGACACGCACAAAGGACCCACAGACCCCGCCTGCCCATCCGAAAAACGCTCATGCCGCCTCCTGGCACACCTCAGCACCGCACACCGAAACGCTTGGCGACTATATCACCTAGCCCGCCATCGGGAAAAGCGGTTTTTTCTGAAATCGATCGGCCGATTGTACCGCAGAGTTGACCGACCGCCCCCCTGGCGCTAAGCTCCGCTGACAGTCACAAGGTGACCCATGCCCGAGTTTCGCGTACTTAGCAGGAAATCCAGGGCCTTGGGGGCTTCGCCCGCTCTCTCGTGCTGGAGCGAACATGGCCTCTTCACGCTCAACCTGATTCACGGTTGCCCATTTGAGTGTGCATACTGCAAGTACCGCGCTCCGGAATACCTCAAAAGCGACTATTACGAGATATATCCGAACCTTCAGCAACAGCTACTGGAAGAACTTACGGCCCTGCGCAAGCGGCGCCACCCCATTCGAGCCGTCTTGGTAAACACCGATTCCGACGCCTTTTTTGGGGACGCTCGGGTCGACAAAGCTGCGGCACAGTGCCTGGAAGTGCTGAACCTTCACCAGATTCCCGTTTACGTGCAGACCCGGGGCATCCTGCCCGACCCTGTCATCAGCCTGTTGGCTAAGGCCCACGAAGGCAGCCGTGTCCTGTACAGCATCTCGTCGGTAAGTCCCGAGTTCAACCACCTCTTTGAGCCCAATGTGCCCTCCCTGAGCCAGCGACGAAAGCTGCTGCACACTCTGGTTCAGCGCGGCATTACGGTTCGTGGGCGTATCGACCCCCTCATTCCTCAGGAAAACGACCAGGACGACGCCGTTTCGGCGCTTCTTGCAGAGTATGCCCGAGCCGAAGTGAAACACATCTCCATCTCCTATCTGCTTTGGAACACTGCGGTCGCCAATCGCCTGAAAGACCGGCTGCCTCCCGGCCGTTGCGCCCTGTTGCAACAGTGGTTTCGGGATGTGGACGGCATCCTGCGCCCCATGCTGCCTCGGGAGTATCGCTTGATGAAGTACAAAAAGTTCGTGGCCATGGCGCAGGCACTCTCGTTGCAGTTGCACGTTTGCGCTTGCCGCAACAACGACCTTTCACGCACGCCTTGTCTGGGTATCCCGCCACCGGCGCCCCCAGCGGGGGCCATCCCCGGAAACTCGCGTACCATCGTGTGACGGGGCCTTTGAGCGGGCATCGGGCCCAGGCGCCCGAATCTCCGTTTTCTGCCGTTCCTCTGGCCGGGCAGCGCCAATCCCCAATCTGCCAACGTTCCTGTTGCTCTGCGCGCGTGTGAACTGTAGACTTGCCCCGGCGTTACCGCGGAGGCTTCCAATGAATCGAGCGATACTAACAGCCCTGTTTGCTGCCCTGCTCCTCTCCTGCAGTTCTGGGGGAAGGGTGGAGAACAATTATGATGCATCCTCCGATTCTCTCTTGCCCGATGGCGCCGCAATCGATGGCCAGTCCGATGTCACTTCTCCTGACAAAGACTCATTGCCGCCCAAAGACGGCCTTGAGGACGCTCAGGGCCAAGATTCGTCGGGCGATTCAGTCAATCCCGGGGATGCTGCAGACGGGACCGGTGAACCTGGAGTCACCGTGGGCACTTATACCGAGTCCGAAGCGGTTCCTGCCGGGGTCGCTCTGCCCGTGACCTGTGTTGTCAAAGGGAAGCCCGAAGGCTCCTATGTCACCTATCTCTTTGTGGCCGGCCCCGCCAACGTGACCGTCGACGAACTCAATGTCACCTTCACCAAAACCGGCGTCTACAAGGTGGGCTGCGCCGCTGCCTGGAATGGCGGCGAAGCCAAGGATCCCACCCCGGTCTCCATCCGTGTGGATGCGGGCGCAACGGCGACCATTCAGACGTCCCTTTCCGACAATGACATCGTGGCGGGGGAAAACGTCCTGGTTACCTGCACCATCAAAGACGAGTTCGGAAATGAAGTTGCAGCGACCCCCAAGGTGGTGACCAGTCCCAGCTTCGGGCTGGACGTCATGGGAATGAGCATTATCGGCGTGAAGTCTGGCGAGTATCAGGTCACCTGTTTTGACCCCGTTGCCCAGATGTCCGATTTGACCCCCGAGAAACTGCTGGTGCGCTGGGGCCTGCCACGGCGGATTTCCACCGAACTGACGTCAGATACCAT
>CAYTWV010000440.1:0-4135 GCA_964442235.1 uncultured Myxococcales bacterium
AGCTGTCCGTTGAGCTTCTCGATTTCGAGGGCGATGCGGGCGATCTTGTAGATGGCGTTGTCGCCGCGCTCGGGCGCCGAGCCGTGGCAGCTGCGGCCCTTGGCCTCGACGCGGATCTCCATCCGGCCGCGGTGGCCGCGGTAGAGGTTCAGGTTGGTCGGCTCGGTGATGACGACAAACTCGGGCCGGAGCTTCTCTTCGTTGAGGATGTACTGCCAGCACAGGCCGTCGCAGTCTTCTTCCTGGACGCTGCCGACGACCCACATGGTGTAGTCGCCTTCCAGGCCCAGATCTTTGATGATCCGGGCACCATAAACCATCCCGGCCATACCGGCTTTCTGGTCCGTAGCGCCGCGCCCGAATATGACGTCGTTTTCCACTTTGCCCTTGAAGGGGTCCCAGGCCCAGGCGTTGGGGTCGCCCACGCCAACACAATCGATGTGAGCATCCATGGCGATGATGCGTTTGCCATGGCCGATGCGACCCATGATATTGCCCATGGCGTCGATGCGTACTTCGTCGAAACCAACCTTGTGCATTTCTTCGGCGATTCGCTGCACAACCAGACGCTCCTGGGCGCTTTCGGACGGGATTGCGACGATGTCGCGAAGAAACTGAGCGACCTGGGGACGATAGAGTTCGGCCTGTTTGACCACTGCGGTGAAGTCCATGGAATCTCCTCTCTGGCGAACGCACCCAGAGCCAGCAAACAGGGGGCTAGGGGCGCAAAACTTGCGGCAATGGGTCACCATGCCGGATTGCGGAGTGTGTGCTGAAACGCTTTTCGGGTCAAGATCGTGGCGAGAAATGCGGGAAGGGAGCGGGATTACTTCACTTCAACGGTCTGAGGCTTGCGAGTGCGATAGCTGGCATCCAGGTGATCCACCAGGTCGAAAACGACATCTTCGTAGCGCATGACTTTGGCAGCTTCCAGGTCGCCCCACTTGTTGGACTTCTGGTTGGCAAAGAAGTGGCCGCCGTTGCACTCCTGGACCAAATCGCCCTTGGGAATACTGAACTCTTCACACTCTTCGTCGGTGCCCTCGCAATCGGGGTCGGCACAGGCCCAGCCATCCACGCCTTCTTTCTCGTGGCAGGCGCAATAGCGTTTGCCGGTCTCTTTGTGAATTCGGCAGCACTGACCTTCGGGAACGACCAGGATGAACTTACCCATTTGGCCGAACTTCATCATCATATTAAAGACAAGCCCGACGGCGATGCTGTCGCCCGCCATCATGCCGTGTCCCAGCAGATAAATGAAAACGGGATAGGTGACGCCGGCTTCGGCATCGGCCTCATAACAGGGAGGCAGGCTGATGGCATACCCATAACGGTTCTTCAGGCCCGGGGAATAGAACGTATGGTAGGTCTGGCTGCCTTCGTCTTTGTTGCATTTTTCCCAGCTAATGTCCGGCCAGCGCATCAACGGGGTGACCATCATGGTCCAGGCCCGGTTGAAGATTTCGTTTCCGCTGCCCACATGTTTGCCGTCGCCCTTCAGGATGGCGGCTGCATCCGCATTGGGGTCGCCGTAACCCACGATGAAGTTCTTGCCCTTGTCGTGGATGGTCAGTTTGCACTTGTCGCCGGCCGAATCCATGGTGGTGTCCTTGCCCATGGGGCAAAGCGACGTGGGGAAACGGACGAAGTCATCATAGAAGCGGGTGTCGGGTTCACGGGCCTTCAGGGCCTGAGCCAGTCCGTACGTAGCGGTCAAGGCGTGCAGTGCGTCGCGGATGCCACCATCGAAGGTGATGTCCACGGCGTCCAGTTCCTCTTTGGGAGCATTCTTGATCCAGTGACCGGCAGAACGGTTGATGGCTTCCTGGGCGTGGGGGTTGACCGAGAACGTGCCATCGCCTTCGCCGAAGTCTGCGGTGGCATCCACGCCATCCAGACCGAAGTCATCATAGGGCTCGGCGTCTTCGTGCTGGTTGTTGCCTTCGCCGCCAAAGGGGTTGTCTTTCAGGCTGTAGTTGTCCTTGTTGGGGTCTCCGGAAGCGCTGTTGGCGGTGCATCCACCCTGGCCGTCCTCCAGAGCATCGGGGCATCCGTTGACGCCCACGTCCTGGAACCGTTCCATAATGTTAAGGACCAGCGGCTCGTGCATGTCGCGCTTGCCGTTGCCGTTGTAATCCACGGCCATCATCATGTTGATGGGCCTTTCATGTTCGTACGAGGGGTCATAGGTGCCCATGAGGGTCCAGTAGTCGGGGTTTTCCTTGCCACCGGGGATGGGTTCTTCGCCGTCACAGAAGGTGACCAGATTATAGGTTCCTTCGGGGTTGAATTCGGCGCTGTAGTTGTTGGGTTTGCCCACCTTGTAGGGGTTGGCGCAGCGTTCGCTGGTTCCACCCGGAGCGGCCCACTCGACGGGGACGCCGGCGGGCAGATAGGGGTGTTCGGGGTTGTAGTTGGCGATGTTGCCCATGGCGGTGCAGATGCCCTCGATGGCTTCCAGATAGAAGTCACGGTCCCAAGTGCCGCCGCTATTGTCCGCATGCCAGTGATTGAAGTCCACGGCGAATTCCCAAGGGTCTCTGGGGGCTACGGGACCGCAGTCCAGGGCCTCGGAATTGGGGTCGTTGACCTCGTCCAGGTGGGCCAGGATGGTCTCCATGTCGCAGAAGCCACCAAAGAAGGCCCGGGTGAAGAAATCGGCCAGATAGTCATAGTTGATATAACCGCCGTTGGCGGCCACGTGGTCAAAAATGCCCAGGTGGTTCACGTGCAGCGTCAAGGCGCCCGCACCCATGGACATGCCGCCGATTCCCTTGAAGGTGTATGTGCGCATCTTGGGCGCCACGACCTCCTCGATGACGTCCTCGTCCACCAATTCGGGGGCGATCTCTTCAACGACGTCGGGGATCGCTCCGTCAGGGTCCGCCAGGTCCGGAGTCGAATCCCCCGCCACATCCTGGCCCTGCACATCTTCCGTCTTCTTGGAATCGCTGGAACAGGCCCAGAAACCAAGACTTGCAAGAACCACCAACAACCCAATCCGTCTCATCCGAACCCTCCGTGAGGACGTTCAATGGCCCCGGGAACACCATTCGCCTCGTCGCCAGTCGACAGGCAAATCTCCCTGGCCATAACCGTGGAAGTAGACAGAGAGTGACGCTGCGTGTCAAGGAGAAACCCCTCGTGCGCCTGCCCACTAAATCAGCGGTTCCGTTGGCGGTCACGACGGCGAACTTTGCTCGTGAGAAACACTTGTGCGCCAGCCGATTCGATGGCAGGCTCGGAAATCAACATATGGGTTGGTCGTGTTTTCAGTGAACTGGGGCAACAGCGGGCGCTAAGGAGGCACTATGAGATGGGGCATTTGGATCACCGTTGGTATCCTGGTGTGTGCGGGCGGGGCCGCCATCTGGGCCGCCGAAGCCGAGAAACCGCTGGCCGGAGAAGAGGCAAAAGGTACCCGTCAGTACTCCGACTACGAGAAACCCACTGCGTGCCGTCAGTGTCACGGCGATATCTACGCCCAATGGAGCCAGTCCATGATGGCGCAGTCTTACACTCACGAATGGGATGAAATCGAGTACTTCCAGCTTGCGGTCCGGCACGGGGAGTTGAACCCCAAGTTCAAGGCCGTGGCCGACGGTTGCAACGGCTGTCACGCCCCCATCGCCTTCCTGGCCGGCGATGTGCCCCCGCCCAAGCCCGAGAAAAATTCCAGGGCTAACGAGGGCGTTTCCTGTGAAGTGTGCCACACGATTTCCGGCTATGACGACCAACGCCTGTTCAATTTCCAGTGGTTCAGTCAGCCGGGGCGGACCAAGTTCGGCGCACGAGGGGGCCAGAACTCACCGGCGCATTTTTTGGTGAAGACCCCCGGCATGCAGGCAGCAAAGTACTGCGCCACCTGTCACAACGAAAAGAGCCCCTGGGGAGTCTACGTAAAGGGCACTTACAACGAATGGCTGGAAGGGCCCTACTCCAAAGAGAACGTGCAGTGCCACACCTGCCACATGCCCGCCGGCCCAGGCAAACGTGCCCTGACCGATGGCAAACATTATCCCGACATGCGCCATCATCTGTTCCAAGGCGCCCACGTGGAAGCAAAGACCCGTGGCTCCATCGATGTGGTGCTACACGCCTACACAACCGAGGCCGAACCCGGAGAACCCGTGGT
>CAYTWV010000441.1:0-4132 GCA_964442235.1 uncultured Myxococcales bacterium
GCCACGAGGTCTTCCCGTCGTCGTCGCACCCAACATCGTCCTTGCCGCAGACCGGCGGTACGTCCAAGGGAGTGATATCCAGCGGAGGAATATCGGCAGTATCACCGATAATACTCGAGTCGGACATGATGTCTATGATTTTGACAGGGTCATATATGCATCCAGTTAAGCTCGCAGAGGCAAGTAGCAGTCCCAAATAATAGGTCGAAATCTTGTTCATGTGTCCCCTCAACTATTCATATACTACACAGACCCAGCCAATCATCATCGCACGCATCAGCGCCTTTTGACAAGAGATTTGCACGCTCGTGCCTACCCGCCGCATGATGCTGAGGCTGTTCTCAGGCCGCTTTGCGGCGTTGAAACGTAGTCACTGGAAGTTACGCAAACAAGTCCCCCGTGGCAGGGTTATCTGGTCAGTCAGTCTCATCCCTTGACTTGCGTCTTCGGCTTCTACTGCTGCTTCGGCACGGCACCCATCTTCACGAGTGCTTCGGCCAATTCCGGGGAGTGGATTTGCAGGGTCTCTTTCGACATAAGCCCCCAGCCGCCACCGGGGTCGCCAAAGATCATCCACATCGACCAATCCAACTCCTCCTCCTGAACAAGCTGCACAAACTTCTGGGCCCACGAATCGCCCCAGCAATCGTTGCAGGTCCCAAATTCGCTCACCCAGACTGGAGCCTCGTAGGGAGGCTTAAGCAAGAAAGCCCAGACGCTCTCGATGACTTGGCGGTAAAGGTCGTAGGTGGGCATCAGGTTTGCGGCGAACCACGAGTACTCATGCGCTGAATACACAATACGATTTGGCACAGAAAGAACGATCGGGCGAGTCTTCACGCCCTCAAGTGTCGCTGCGTACTTAATTCCCTCAACAAAGATCAGCCAATCCGGGCGTATCTTCAACACCGCTTCAGCACAGCGCTCTGCTGCCGAAGGCCAATCCGGTGTCTCGCCCGTGGCCGACCATTTGGCCCCCTGACGGGGTTCGTTACGCAAATCTGCTCCAATCACCGCCGGAATATCTTGGTAGCGCTGGGCCAGCGCTACCCAATTGGCGATCCATGCCTCTTCGGAGAACCGTTCGTTGTACCAAAGTCCGTTCCCATCGTCGTCGTTGCAGCACCAGCCTGCGTCGGACATGTGGTTGTTCAGAATGACCAGAATGCCCGCATCGGCAGCCGCCTTGACGACACCGTCGAAGACCTCCAAGGCGTTCTTGCCGGCCATCTCGGGCCAGGCCGCTACGGTGGCCGGGTCGGGCAGTGGATTGCTTGAAACCAACTCATCAGAGTATGTCAGCCGAATGGAGTTGAACCCAAGTTCAAGAAGCCGTTTTGAAATGGCATCGGGGGTGTGGTAATCCAGCCCGTAGGGAACAAATCCCTCTTCGTGGCCCCCGTTCCAGTTCACGCCCACCAAACGAATCCGCCGGCCGTTCTCGTCCACCACGTAGCGACCTTGAGTGCGCAGGGGTAACTGCAAAGGTTTCTGGGGCAACCCGTCCCCAACTTCTCCATCGGCGATGCTCATCTCGCCGTTTCGCACATCTTGCGTTTCAAACAGATCCGAGGACGGCCGCGAATCCGTTGCGAGCAAGTCCTCGACCAGCTCAATTCCCCCGTCAGGCCTCACGTCCAGTACTACTTCATCGGCGGTGTCGCCATGACTCTGCGACTTCGAACCGGCGCCTCCGCAAGCAGCCACGAACCACACTGTCGCCAGCACCATTTTGCGCATATGACTCCTCACCCTCTATCAACGGGGGGCGACTAGCCAAAGCCTTTACGCCAGCCAACTCCCGCCCTGCGATTTAGGCAGGAAGCAGGTTCCTTGGCAAGTAAAACGGGGCCTGGTTTGCAATGGGGCCGCCGGACCCGGTGGATGGCCCACTTACAAGCGGCCTGTCGCCTCCATGGGCCGAAAATGGCCGAATAGTCCGTTGAATCCATAGGATTGCGGCCGGTTTCGCTTCTTTTGGTTACGGCCACGTCACGGCTTCTGAAGGTAGTCCTGGTCGATACGCTCAAGCGCCGCTCCAACCGGGTCATCAAGCCAGCTCCCCAACTCCTCGCTTCCCATCTCATCCCACAGACAGATGACTTCGATGTCGGGGTCCAGTTGAAGGCCAAACGACTTGCCGTTCCAGTCACATACGGACCAAAGATCGTCGCTTTGCAGGTCCCGAAAGAACCGGAAGTGGCCCCGCAAGTGCGGGTTGCGGGCATAGAGCATCTCAAAAAGCCTGGCGCCAAACCCGGCGTAGCGGGCCAACGCTTGGGCCTCGCTCACTTCTACATAGTCTCCCCGTGGATTCAGCAGTCCGTGCATGGGGTCCCCCGTTTTGGCGGGCAGCGCCAACTCTTAACCGATTCGTCAAATGGCCGAATGGTGTTCCTGCGGGGCGTTTGTGTCCTTGCAATCCGCCTCGGGCACGCCCAAACTGGCGACCGATTATGCACCGAAAAGGCGCTGTCTAACAAGGAGAAAACATGAAGGGTTTTATTGCAAGTCTTACTCTCGCGTGTTTTATGGGCCTAGCGGCCCCCGCTGTGTACGCCAACGACTACGGCAAGTGCGGCTTCGACTCGGATTGCAACAAGGGCGTTAAGTGCAACAGCGGAAAATGTGCCGACTCCGAGGGCAGTAGCTGCGGATTCGACTCGGATTGTGGCGGCAACGGCGCCAAGTGCAACAGTGGCAAATGCTCCACGGCCCCTGACGGGAAGTGCAGCTTTGACTCCGAGTGCCCTGGCAGGAAATGCAGTTCCGGGAAGTGTAAGTAAGCCCTGCCATTCGCCCCGGTCCCAACCCAGCAAAAACGTGGGGGTGTAGCTCAAAGTCCCGGGGGGGCTGTATCCTGTTCGCAGAATCCATCCAGTTCAAGGCGAGGGACGGGGCCTTCCATGTTCAGATGGCCCCATACCATGACGGTTGCGCCCAACTTCATGGCTGGATTGCAGGTCATCGTACTGGAAGAACTGCCTTGGCAGCCCACGTCGGAAAAGAACTTCCCATCCATCAGTTCCAGGTGAGCAGGTCCCGACTGGTTCGAATCCTTGACGACCAAAGGGGCTACACAGTCGATGTTGCAGATGGAGGTGCCCACAAAGACCGTACCCAGAGTGGAGATTCCACTTCCCGAAAGTGCCCAGCCCTGCGGAAGGATCTGGGAGATGGGCAGGGTGGGAAAGTCCGAGGTATTAAAACCGCACTGCCAGGTTTGGCACGGGGTCTCGTCGGCACTGCCGTCACAATCGTCGTCTTCGTAGTTGTTGCACTGTTCCACACCACAGTAGACGCACTGCTGGTCGATACAGGATTCTCCAATGGGGCAATCGCCATCACCGCCGCAGGGATTGGTGACGATGGTGTCGCAGTCTTTGGGGCAACCGCAATAATCCTCACCCGTGCCACAGATGCCGTCTCCGCATCGGGCGCAGGCCACCATTCCTCCGATGACCGATGCACACTCAACGCCGGGAGTGGATTCGCCGCCGAACCACTGAATGATGGTCAGGCTGGGGTCGCAGCAGGTGACTGGGGCCACGCCCGTTTCGCCCTCCATCAGACAGGTCAAGCCACAGTCGGCGCTGGTGCAGGCCGTTTCGTACCCCTGGCAGACCCCGTCGGAGGTGTTGGCACAAGCCAGTGTGGACCCTTCACAACACCCTGCGGAGCAGCCTGACCGGTCCACACAATCCATCTGGCACTTGTTGATGGCCCTGGCTGGCCAGCAGCACTCACCACCCATTCCCAACAACTCTCCCTCGGGCACACACCCGCCACAGGACTCCAAGGGCTGCGAAGTACAATATCCCGTTGTGGGGTCACAGAAGTCCTTGGTGCATGGATCGCCGTCGTCCGGGCACGCCTCGTATCCGATTCCCGTACAAACCCCTGCGTCGCACTGGTCATTGCTGGTACACAGGTTCAAGTCGTCGCAGGGGACCCAATCTTGCCCGGCAACCAGTTCACATTGGCCGGCGGCGCAACGCCAACTCTTGCACGCGCCGGGCTCGCCAAGCTTAATGTTGCAATCGCCGTCGGCAAAACACTGGGAGGGGCCCGTATCCTCAGTCGTATCGAGGTGAGCGTCCGGCCCAACAACGTCCGCCTCAGCATCCTGGTT
>CAYTWV010000442.1:0-1692 GCA_964442235.1 uncultured Myxococcales bacterium
GGGACCGGGCCCATCAGGTTTGGCGCCGTGGTCCTTTGGTTGCTGGCCCTGCTTCTGGTCAGTCCGCAGGTCCTGGCCATGGTCGATTCCGCCCCCTTGGAAAGCCAGAACCCCACCACCTGGCAAGGTTTCTGGAGTTCCACCGGCACCCTCTTTGCCGCTGCCTGGGCCTTCGTGAAGGGCTCTGTGGCCTTGGCCGATTTCTCCAGTTGGACGACCTATTTGTACCTCTATCTTGTTCTGGCCATCGGCAGCCACGTCTCGCTCAGTCCTCCCGATATCGCCGGTGCTGCCAAGGGCTTCTCGGTGCTGGTCGGTCTGGTGGTCCTGTTCAATCTGGCCACACTCTGGATTGGGGATTTTGCTCTCCAGGCTACACTCTGGATTTCGGGGAAGCTGGCAGTGTTCTACGGGATTATGCTGTTTGTGCTGGTGCTCAACGCCATGGTGGCGCTGTTTGTGGTGCCCCTGGCCAAGGTCGTTCGCCGGTGAACGGGGCTCCGCTGCCGGCGTAGTCCAATCCGTGCAGGCTTGGGAAGTGCCCCGGGGCGTCCTATTCCACGACGCTGGCGGTCAGCGTCAGCAGAAGGCCGTTTTGAATCTGCCACTCTTCCGACACCAGCGGCACTTTGAACATCTTCAGGCTGTAATCCAGGCTGGCCCACTGCGCCAACTTGAATCCCACCAGGAACTCCGTTTCCACGTTCAGCAGGTCCATGCCCGTCAAGGCAGTGTCCACGTTGTCGATGAACGGGTACATGAAGTTCGCCTTGGCCGAATAGGTGATGTACTCGTTCCAACTTCCCGTGGCGACGGCGTTCAGTTCCCAGCCCAACTGGAGTGAGTCTTCAATCTGCTTAACTTCGATCTCGGGCGTGGCCCCATCGTCGGCAAGCACAAACCCGTCTCGACCAAAAATCTCCCAGGCCCCAACACCGGTTCGGGTCTGGACCTTCAATACTTTCCGATCCAGCACATCGGCAAATACACCAGCGCTTTCTCGAACCTGGGCAGGGGAAAACGCCTTAGTCAGATCAAACTGCGCTTGTGCCAGGACCGGCACGTCTTCGGTCGTCCCGTCCACAAAGATCTTCTTGAAGGTAGCGTCCGCTGCCCGAACGTCATAACCGGGAAACAGCGAGGCCTTGAGGGTCAACGACGCAAAGGGGCCGAACCAGGTCACGCCGGGGATGTGATACAGGTAGCTGGAGCCGAACTCAAACGAGTCCTGGCTCTTCACGAAGTCGTCCAGCAGCGGAGTCTTGTTAAACGCCAATTGCCAAGACAGGGTGTTGGCCCACTCGTGGCCGGACTCTCCCAGGTAGCCAAGGCCGCCGTTGATCAGTGTACCGAAGGTCCACGTGGAGCCGTCGGCAGAACCCACTACGTTGTTATTGTGCCCGAATGCAAGATTTGCAGACGCCTTTAGCAGCGGTTTCCAACCATACGTTTTGGCTTCATCCGTGGGTGTGACCACCAGATCCGGCACATAGTCAGGCGTCTGGGCGTACGAGGCGCCCGACACCAGCATCAGGAAACCGGCCACTACAGCACTCCGAACGTTCATTTTGTTTCGCATGTAAGCTCCTTGACAAACCCCAGTTGAGTGGCTTCTTCCGGCCGAATATAGGCTGAGCTTTGCCGGGATTCAATTGCCGATTTCAAGAGCGCCTGACGCTCAGAATGCCCGGG
>CAYTWV010000442.1:1702-4125 GCA_964442235.1 uncultured Myxococcales bacterium
GGATGAACGCTAACTCGTCAGTGCTCCATGAGCGTAGTCATCCACCTTCTGGAGCAACCCTTTCACCGCCTCCAGCACTTTCGGGGACTCCATCAGACTCCCAACTGGATACGATGCGCTAAACTGCCGGCCGCGGAACACGCCATCCATCTGACATTCCGCCGGAAACACATGAATAATCAGTTGGCCGTCACGCCCAGTGAAGCGAAGCGCAATCCCCATCTGTCCGTCCGTGCCCGGCAACGGCAGCGGCGACTCTGGCCTCAGCCCTGACAAGGGCCCTTCACGCCCGGATGTCAGCTTCCTCAGGGAGGTTTCCACCGCAACGGTGACGAAGCAGAAGCGACGCTGCTCGACCACTTTGGCCTGCCATTCCATCGACCCAGGTGCCTCCTGGCCAGCTTTCTGGGAAGCCCCCCCCAAACCACTCTTGGCAGAGGGCAAGTGCATCTCTATTTGCCCGGCACTCGGGCGCCCCGCAACGCCCAAGGCCTCGATTGCCGTTGCGATTCCAGCGCTGGGAATGGGAGTCGGATCACTCTCGCCCTGCTTGAACGAAAAGCGGTCGCCAAAGAAAGGCATCAACAGCCTCAGAGCACCCACCCGGGCGCGAATCTCTTCCTCGGTGACTTTAGGCGAGAGTGCATGGCTGGGGGTACCCTCACGGTCTCCGTATTCGAAGAAGGTGGCTTGGTCGAAGAGCGCTCCTGCATGTGCTACCGTCAGATAGAAATCTTCTTCAGTCTCCGTGGGAAAACCGACGATGCAATGCGTGACCAGTCTGGCTTTGGGTGCAGCGGCCCTGAGTTCCCGCAATTTTGACATCAACTGCGCCACGCTATAATGTCGATTCATCAAATCCAAAATGCGCTGAGAAAACGACTGAACAGGTATATTCGACGACACAACGATACCGTCTCTAAATAGAGAAAGGTATTCATCCCAATTGTCAAGAAGTGCCTTTGGGAAAAGATAGTTAATAATAAACCGCCCTCCAGGATCAGCGCTATGCAACGTCCGAACCAGTTCCGGGCCACTTACTCCCAAATCAAGACCGAAAGACCCGAAATCGTCCGAGATCAGAACAAAGTTCACGCAGCCCTGGCGACGTCCCTCCAAGTACTGAGCCAGAATGCTGTTGACCGGTTCTGAAGTCAGTGGCCCCTTGGCCTTCTTGATCATGCAGTACGAACAGGAATTTCCGCAGCCTCTGGCGACCGAGATATAGAAATCACCGGTTTCACCCGGTGTGAAAAGACTGGAGTAGGAATTCATCAATTCCTCACTCAATCGATTTACAACCACCGATGAAATTCTATGCACAGAGCCAAACAATCCATCTAGTTTCGATTCCTGCCATAAAGGCATGTGAACGATTCTGGGGTGCTCTCGATAGAAGTCCGGGTGCATCCCGGGCCAGCAGCCTGCCAGAACAAGTGTCTGCTCTGGTGACAACTGGGCCTCCGCTTCCTCAACCCAACCCATGAACTGCTCATCATTCGCTTTGTCAAAGCCGCAACCGGCCAGCACGACCACATCAGCAAGAGACCTCTCCTCAAGGACCCTGACACCGTTTTCCTCGAAGTACTTTTTGTATCTGGACATAAGAAGAGAGTTAAGCTCACACCTAATATTGTTCGTCAGCACGCATGCCGTTTTCTTCATGTATGAACACCGATCCCCTTGGCGAATCACCGAAGCAACGCATCGAAAAGATTATGCAAAACCAGGAAGCGCACTCATATGCCTCGCAACCGAGCATACTTTAGAATCGGCGTGCCGGCCTGTCAAGCCGGCCCAAACTCTGCCTGGCGACTCAGGCCTTACCGGACGGAAGGGCGCCGCTACCCAAACACCCCATCCCAGAGGCTAACCCAGAGCGGTGTCCACGTAGGCCGCAACCCTTTTCAGGAGGACCAATAGCAGGCCCCGAACCTTTTCGTCTTCCATCAGTGTTCCTTTCGGGTAGTCCACGCTAAAGTGGCGCGTTCTTAGGAAGCAGTCGGCTTCACGCTCGCCCTCATAGACGCACAATTCAAGCGCGCCAGCAGGCCCAGCGAATTTCACTTTGACCCCTTGCCCGGCGTCTCGGCTATTGGCGGGTTCTGTGGGTAACGGGACCAACCCACCCAAAGAACACGTGGGGTCTGCCAAGACCCGGGTCAAGGTCAATTCAATCGACACCAACACAAACAGGAACCGTCGCATCGCAATGACTTTTTCGTCCAAAACCCCGCTTTCCGCAGAAGAACCCTCGGTACCTGTATGCGAAGAGAATGACAGCCCGCCATCGGGCACATTGACGGGAATCCGGTCCTCGACGTTTGAGAGCACCTCCCTTCTGATTGGCTGATCTTCAGGAGCCCCAAATCTCAAGCCGGATTTTGCAGCGCCGTCCTTAAACGTTATTCGCCCTTCTGGAA
>CAYTWV010000443.1:0-1436 GCA_964442235.1 uncultured Myxococcales bacterium
GAAGCCTATGGGTGACTAATCAGTGCCACGACCGTCAGGGAGTGGGCAACAGCACCTCCACAATAACCTACAAATCCGTATTTTAAGCGCACAGCACGGTTCGCCGCCACGACCTTTACAACGCCCTCGTCAGGCAGTGGGCATCCGATCGATGCTTTGCGGCCAGGGGAAGCCTATTGGGGATGGCACATGCTCTAACGGGCGACCCGCACAAACCCCGAGGCCTCCAGAATTTCCAGCTCTTCGTTAGCCAACTTCTGGATGCCGTCCAGCAACAGATTCACGCCCAGGTTGTCGCTGGCGATGTGGCCGGCAATCACCACATTCAAGTGGCGCTCTTTGGCGGCCTTCAGGTGCGCTTCGGTCAGATGCATCGAAACCAATGTGCTGACCCCGGCGGTCTCGAGGCTGGCAAATATCTCTTTGGAACCTTCGGTACCGCCCGTCATCTCCAACATGATGCGGCCCGCACGACGACCGGGATCCCCCGAAATAATCCGAGGACCCGCAAACTGTCGCGCCGCTGCCTGGTACTCGGGCAGTTGCATCAGGCTATCCACAATATCCTTCAACCGATAGGGCTTCTCTTTCTCGAACCGCTGCCCCAGAAAACTGGCCACACAGTTGTCGGCCACGGTGTGTGCACAAAGATAGGGCATTTCCAGCAGCCGGGCCGCATCCACGGGACGGTTGTGGTTGGTGGGCGACAACGAACGCTCGATTTCCCGAATCCGCGGCTCCATCAGCGCCTCGGCCGTGGCCACGTTCACTCCGGCAGCGGTCAGCAACTCTACTTGCAGCGCCATCACGGCAGACAGACGGGCCAGAGCGGCCCCCTCGGGATGGTGCGCAAACACCAGATCCAGACGTTTTCCCTTCTCTCGCAGCCGGTCTGCCAAGACCAACTCCCCCACCTCCATGTCGATGCCCACCAGCAACGTCTTCACCACCTCGTCGCCGCTGCCCCACAATATCCGAGTGTCCGAGTAGGGGTTCTCCATGGACTCTTTGTCAAAGTACTCCTTGGCGGCCCCCTTGGCCTCCTCAAAGCGCTCTTTGGCAAGCTTCAGGTCTCGCTCCACGGCCTCAAGACCCCGCGGATCGTTTGCGATTCCTGTCTGGACCGCAAACCTATAGAAATCCCGCAGATTCATTCAGAACCCCCTGTTTTATTGTCTTACTATTGTTTTAGCGAGTACTCAGACGTGCATCCCGATTCGCACAGCAACACAAAAAGATTGGCGTCCTCAATGGCTCCCGAGCACTGCTGTATCTTCAGCTCGGTGAACGTGCTTTCTACGGTGGCTTGATTTCCCGTCATGCTGCCTTGAATGACCCCATACGAGTCTTTAAAAGTACAACCGACCTGAGTGATATTCAGGTCCATGACCGCCTCAACCACGCCGTCGCATCGAACCTTCACGGTATAGGTCTTT
>CAYTWV010000443.1:1446-4120 GCA_964442235.1 uncultured Myxococcales bacterium
GGGCAGCTCGGGATCCCGTCGGGCAACACATCCGGGGGTTGAACGTCCGGGCCCACATCCACGGCGACATCGGGGGCCGTGTCCTGAGGTTGAAAATCCGAGACGTCCACGGCGCTGTCCCCAACCAGGTCAGCAGGAGAACCATCCACGCCAATGTCCAGGAACACATCCTGATCCACAGAATCCTGCTCGATGTCGGGCTGGACTACCACATCGGGAAGTGGACCCACGGTATCGCAGTCGGCAGCGTTGTCCACCAGCCAGAACTGCGTCGTCACGGTGCCCTCAAGTCCCGTCACGTCCACAACGGTCACGCTCACGGGAAGCGGACGAAGGATGCCGCCCACTTTGTAGGCCTTGTCAAACCGATAACTGACCCGAGGGACGTCCACCACAACAGGGGCAAACCGGTGCCCCAACTTGAAGACATATCGGTCGATGTCGCCATCGGGATCCAGCGACCCCGATGCGTCCAGAACCACGGTAGCCGGCACAACAACACAAGCGGGCACGTATAGGGCCGCATCAGGCGCTGCGGGCGCCCGACTGGTCCCGCATCCCACCAGCAGCAGAACCGACACGGCCAGGATGTTCCATTTGATCACGGCATTCCTCCATGAAGCGGTCCTGATTCTAATGGTGATCCCCCCGCAAAGCAAACCGAACCGCACACCAGTGCGGATTGTAAGCCATCCATTCATATGGTACCTTCCGAGCCATTGGTGTTTTTGGAGGAGACGATGGAACGAGACGGCCATGGCCCGGGAACCCAGATGCAGGAGATTCTGCTGACCGCAGCCTGCACGTCGGGTGGCTGAGGGGCCAAACTCGGACCGACCGAGTTGGCGCAGGTCTTGCGTCACGTGAACTGGAGCGCCACCCAGCGCTTGTGGAAGGGGCAGCACGCCGACGATGACGCCATCGTGGTTCGGATGCCCAACGGGGGATTACTGGCCACCACCGTGGACCTGATTACCCCCCTGGTCGATGACCCCTACGTTTTTGGCGAGTTGGCCGCTGCCAACTCGCTTAGCGACGTGTATGCCATGGGCGGAACCCCCATCTTTGCCATGTCGATTCTGGGGTTCCCCAGTGACAAGATTTCAACCACCACGGCCGGACGGATCCTGCAAGGGGCCGTCGACAAGGCCGGAGAAGTGGGCGTGGTGATGGCCGGCGGCCATACGATCACCAGTTCCGAAGTCCTTTTTGGCCTTGCCGTGGTTGGCCAGGTCACCGAAGGACAGATTTTGGAGAAAGGGGGCATCCAGCCCGGCGATTCGCTCTTTTTGACCAAACCGCTGGGGTCCGGGCTGCTGGGTGGGGCGCTGAAACGAGGGCTCCTGGACCCCCAGACTCTGCAAGAGTGGAGCGACTGGTTGTGCCGGTTGAACTCCACCGCCTGCGCTGCCGCACTTGAAGCCAAAGCCCACGCGGCCACCGATATCACTGGTTTTGGCCTGCTGGGCCACCTTTGGGAGATGGTTGAGCGCAGCAACGTGCAGGTGGTGCTGCAGCACACCTCGGTGCCCGCTTATCCCCTGGCCACTCAGTTTGCGGCCATGGGCATGGTACCGGGCGGAACTCGCAGAAATTTGAAACACGTTCGAGAGCATGTGGTTTTCTCGGACCAGGTGGACGACGTGCAGCGATTGTTGCTGGCGGACGCCCAAACCTCGGGTGGGCTGCTGGTAGCGGTTCCCCAAGAGGGCGTTGCGACGTTCAGACAGGTTTGTGAGCAGGGCCGCCAGCCCTGCTGGTTGGTGGGGCAGGCCCAGGACGGCCCGTGCGGAATCGTGGTCCAATAGAATATCGGTCAGTGGGGGATTGACGGTGATTCGTGCGTTGGGACTATCTGTCAGGAAGGGTCAAGTCGCGCTGTTTCTGGCCGACGTCTTTTTCCTGATGCTCTCGATCGTGGCCGCATTTTCCTTGCGGACCTCGGCGTCGTTCTCGTTTGCCGGGTTGTTCAAAGCCCTGGACGACTTCACGGGCGCCAGTCTGCTGATTCTGGCCACCTATCCCACCGCACTGTACGTGGTTGGAGCCTATGAAACCGAGTCCGAGTTCCGCTCGGTCAAAGCCATCGCAAGAGTGCTGCTGGCCATTCTGGTTTCCGTAGCCGGCCTGGCCGTGTTCTACTATTTCTTTCCCAGTTGGCGCTTCGGCCGAGCCACCCTGCTGTGGCACTCCCTTTTGTTCTTCGTGCTGGCCTCGTTCCTCCGACTTGCCTACTCCCGATACAAGGCACGCTTCGAGCGATTCCGACCCGTGGTGTTTGTGGGCGCCGGAGCCGGCTGCCGCCTGGTCCTGGCCGAATTGGGCCCCAAGATGCGCCCCTCAAGCCTGGAGGTCGTCGCCATCCTGGACAGTCGGCCAGAATTGGTCGGCACCCAAGTCGAAGGGGTCCCGGTTCTGAGCGCTTCAGACCTGCCCGCTACGGTCGAAAGGCTGGGGGCCGTGCAGGTCATCATGTGTGACCACGCAGGATGGGACGCCGATGTCCTGCGACAAGCCTTGGACTGCAAAGTCCACGGCACCGATGTCCAGGAACTGACCGAGGTCTACCAGCGAATCACCGGCAAAATCCCCGTCGGATTTGTCGAGGAACAGTACTTCCTGTTTGGACCTGGCTTCCCAGCCAGCCGCAGCTCGTTCCATACCAACTTCTGGC
>CAYTWV010000444.1:0-4088 GCA_964442235.1 uncultured Myxococcales bacterium
CCAGGTGCTTCTTCCAGTTGAACGAGGGCGAACAGTTGTAGGCCAGCAGTTTGCCCGGGAACTTCGCATGCACGGCCTGCGCAAACTCCCTGGCCTGACCCAGATCCGGCATCGAGGTCTCACACCAGATCAAGTCCGCATAAGGCGCATATTGCAGCGCTCGGGAAATGGCCAGGTCGTTGCCCGCCTTCACTTCAAAGAATCCCTCGGACGTGCGAGTGCCCGTCAGGAACGGCGCATCGTTGGCGTCAATATCACTGGTAAGCAGGTTCGCACCCAGCGCATCGGTTCGGGCTACCAGCAGTGTCGAGACACCTGCGACATCCGAAGCCAGTCGAGCTGCCAGCAGCTTCTTGACGAACTCCGATCCCGGCTCCAACACCTTGCCGCCCATGTGGCCGCACTTCTTCAGCGAAGAAAGCTGGTCCTCAAAGTGCACCCCCGAGGCCCCGGCCTCGATCATCGACTTCATCAACTCGTAGGCGTTCAACACCCCGCCGAAACCCGCTTCCGCATCGGCCACGATGGGGGCGTACCAGTGGATGTCGTCCTTGTTTTCCATGTGGGCAATCACGTCGGACCGGCGAAGGGCGTTGTTGATGCGCTTCACCAGCGTCGGCACGCTGTTGACGGGATAGATGGCCTTCAAACCGGCCTGAACCATCTGCACGGCCTGATTGCCGGTCATGGCCCCCAACGCCTTGATGTGATGCTCGGAATGGAGCAGGTTCCACAGGCGCTCGGCCCCGATTTTTGCCAGCGTGTGCTCGATTTGCACCGTGCCGCGCAGTCGCTCCACGTCGGCTTCAGTGTAATTGCGCACGATGCCCTTCCAGCGGGGATTTTCCTTCCAATCGAACTTACCGGACATGATTCACCTCTTCTTCCAAATTGGATTAAAAAATAGGCACTAGTCTAAGAACTCATAAGCAGGGAGAGTTAAGAAGTCCGCAAAGTCATCGGACAAGACCAACTGCCCCAGCAACGTAACCGCTTTCCCAAGCCGTGTCTCATCTACCCCGGCTCCCAGCAACTCCCGAGCGTGTTGGGACTCTTCGCTGAGCAATAGCCGGAAGACGTGAGGAGTCATCGTTTGGCCCGTCTCAAGATAGGCTCGCCGGTGGACCCATTGCCATAACTGGGAACGGGATATCTCGGCGGTAGCCGCGTCCTCCATCAGATTAAAGATCGCCACAGCTCCGTTGCCGGCCAGCCATGAGTCCAGATAGAGCAACGCGACAACGATATTCGAGCGAACCCCCTCTTCCGTGATGACCCCACCGGGAATGTGAAACTCGGTCAATAACGCCGGGGAGACCTGAACTTCCGATCGAAGCACATGTTTTTGATGCGGCGAGGCCCCTAAGACCTGGTCAAAGACCTCTTTGGCCACGGGCACCAGATCCGGATGGGCCACCCAGGTCCCATCAAACCCGTCCTCGCTTTCCCGCAGCTTGTCTTCCCGAACCTTCTTTAAGGCCACTGCGTTAACTTCGGGATCTCGACGACTGGGGATAAACGCTGCCATACCGCCCATGGCGTGAGCGCCTCTGCGATGGCACGTTTGAACCAGCCGATTCGTGTAGGCCCGCATGAAGGGCACCGTCATGGTGATTTGGGTGCGATCGGGCAGCATGAAGCCGGGAAGGTCCTTGAATTTCTTGATGGCGCTGAAGATGTAGTCCCAACGGCCTGCATTAAGGGCCGTGATGTGATCCTTGAGTTCGAACAGAATTTCTTCCATCTGCAAGGCGCCAAACAGGGTTTCAATCAGCACGGTGGCCTTGATGGTCCCCACGGGAATCCCCAGCGCCTTTTGGGCAAAGACGAAGACTTCGTTCCACCAGCGGGCCTCCAGATAACTCTCCATCTTCGGCAGATAGAAATAGGGGCCCGTGCCCCGAGAGATCTGCTCCTGGGCGTTATGGAAGAAAAAGAGCCCAAAATCGAAGAGGCACCCGGGAATGGCCTGGCCATCCACAAGCAGGTGTTTTTCGGGCAGGTGCAAGCCTCGGGGGCGCACCATCAGCGTGGCCGGAGTGGCCGACATCTGATATTGCTTCCCCTCGGGCGACGTGAAATCCAGCGTCCGCCGAACCGCCCTTTTTAGGTTCAGTTGCCCCTGGATGTTGTTGGACCAGGTGGGACTGTTGGCATCTTCAAAGTCCGCCATGAAGACCTTGGCCCCCGAGTTCAGGGCGTTGATCATCATCTTGGCTTCCACGGGGCCGGTGATCTCCACTCGGCGATCCTGCAGATCGTCGGGAATGGTGCCCACACGCCAATCCCCCGTTCGAACCGCTTCGGTTTCGGGCAGGAACCTGGCCACGTGCCCCGGCGCAAGCTGGTCCAGCAAGCCCTTGCGGTTCTTGACCAGATTGGCCAGAGGCTGGGCGAAGGTCCGGTGCAGTTCGGCCAGAAAGGCCACGGCCTCCGGGGTCAGCAACTGCCCTTGCCCCTCGACGTGGGAAACGTCCAGTTCAACGCCTTCAGCTAACACTCGATGATTCATACAGCTCTCCACTGGCCCGGAACTGTTGGGCTTCCAATAGGATGCGTTCAAATTCTTGGCCGAATTTAGGAACCCGGTCGCGGGAATCAAGGGTCGAGAGCCAACACCCCGATTTTCGTTTGACTTTCGCCGCCGGGTTTGTGCACATAGGGCAGTTTTTCTGGAGTGGGGGAGGTGTGGACACCGGACTTGTGTGTTCACGGCGGCTCCCGCCCAAACGGTTCGTGGTTGGAACCACGGTATAGGGGTGACTCATGAGCGTGAAGTTTCCGGACGTCAAAGACC
The DNA here is from genome assembly GCA_964442235.1 of uncultured Myxococcales bacterium. Taxonomy (GTDB): domain Bacteria; phylum Myxococcota_A; class UBA9042; order CAIXZC01; family CAIXZC01; genus CAYTWV01. The sequence goes on from CAYTWV010000444.1 coordinate 2,798, forward strand.
TGTTCGAAGCCAAATCCGTTGCCGTGATCGGGGCTTCGGCCAGCCCGGGCAAGATCGGCTATAAGCTGATCGAAAACATCAAAGAAGACGGGTACAAGGGCAAACTTTACCCGGTCAACCCCAAGGGCGGCGAAGTGTGCGGCTACACCATTTATCCGTCCATCGCCGACATCCCCGGTGAAGTCGACATCGCCGTCATCACCGTCCCGGCCAAGAATACCTTCGAAACCGTTCAGGAATGCGCCACCAAGGGCTGCAAGTTCCTGCCGATCATCACTTCGGGCTTCGCCGAGACCGGCAACGTCGCCGAAGAAAAACGCATCCTGGGCCTGGCTCAGGAAGCCGGCATGCGCATCCTGGGACCGAATATTTTCGGTTACTTCAGTGCCAAAGCCAGCCTGAACGCCACCTTCGGCCCCCGCGGCATCCGCCACGGCAAACTGGCCATCGTGACTCAGTCCGGCGCCCTGGGCATCGCCATGGTCGGCAAGTCCACCGTGGAACACCTGGGCCTCTCCGCCATCGTCTCTGTGGGCAACAAGTGCGATCTGGACGAAGCCGATTTGCTGGAATACTTCGTGGACCAGGATGAAACCAAGGTCATCCTGCTTTACGTCGAAGGCGTCCAGAAGGGCGAACGTTTCATCGAAGTGCTCAAGAAGACCACGGCTCGCAAGCCCGTCATCGTCATCAAGTCCGGCCGCTCCACCCGTGGCGCCATGGCCGCTGCCTCTCACACCGGTTCGCTGGCCGGCTCCGACACCGTGTTCGACGCCATCATGACCCAGTGCGGAGTGCTGCGTGCCGAGACCCTGAAAGAGTCCTTCAACTGGTGCCGCTTCCTCGCCGAAGCCCCCGAGCCCAAGGGCGAAAACGTCGTCATCATCACCAACGGCGGCGGCGTGGGCGTTATGGCCACCGACGCTTCCGAGAAATACGGCGTCAACCTGTATGACGACCAGGCCAAGTTGAAAGAATACTTCGGCCCCGTCACCCCCGACTTCGGCTCCACCAAGAACCCCGTCGACATCACCGGCCAGGCCGGCGGCAAAGAGTACAGCCAGGCCATCGCCGCTGCCCTCGCCAGCCCCGACATCCACGCCGTGATGTCCCTGTACTGCGAAACGGCCCTCTTCACCGTGGACACCCTGTCCAAGATGATCTGCGAGACCTATACCCAGTACAAACTGGGCCAGAAGCCCATCGTTTATTCCATCATCGGCGGCGAAGCCATCGAAGCCTGCACCACCAGCCTGCGGCCCAACCAGGCCCCGGTCTGGGAAGACGTCTA
>CAYTWV010000445.1:0-4060 GCA_964442235.1 uncultured Myxococcales bacterium
GCGCCCACTCCCTCACGGTCGTGGCACAGACACACCAAGTCACCCCACAAAACACAGCGGAAACCAGGGTCGATTCGTACTAGTGCACTTCGTGATCCCCATTACACAGGTTTTCGGATGGCCTCCACATCTGCGGGGCTCAAGGTCACCAACCCCGCATCGCCATGCAGTGCGTGATAAACCTTGGTCACGGATTGGCAAACCTGTCGAAAGGCAGCACACGAGTTGCAAGGCTCCGGGGGGGTATTGAGGGTATCGGGATGGGTGCGTTGTGCCATACGCCCCAAGGGTCGTGCCCAGGCTGGCAGGGCACACATGGGTACGTGCTCGATGCCGCGCAATTTGCCTTCCAACCGGTTACGGTTCTGGTCCAACAATTCCCGGAACGTATCCAGGCGTGGCATCAGCAGCGTCGCTCGTGCCTGAGGCACCGTGGGATCAGCCAAATAGAGGTACAAGGCCACGGGGCCCGCCAACGAATACGCCAGGTCCACGGTTTCAACCAGATGGGGCATGCTTTCGACCACCACGACGGTGGCCAAATCAAAGGCGAACTCGTGCCGTTTCATCTCTTCGATGGCAGCACGCAACTGGACAAAGGCCCCGGGGCGGCCGGCCAGCGCATCGTGCCGAGCCTCGTCGGGACCCAGCAGCGTCAAGGAAACCCGGTGAACCCCGGCATCACGCAACTTCTGGATTAATGCTGCCTCACCCAAACGAGTTCCCGGAGTGACCAGATTCAACTGGTCCAACTTGCTGTTCTTGCGGGCCGCCTCGATGACTTGAAACAGCGTTCCAGCCTCAAGGCAATCTTCGCCGCCCACCGAAAGGTCCCACCGCACCAGATTCGTCTGGGCTGACAGAACCTCCAGCACCTGCTCGAAACGCTCCAGGACCAGGTCTGGACTTACTGGCACATGCTCGGCCTGATCCCAGGCCTTCTGGCAGAAGGCACATCGATTGACACATTCACTGGGCAGTTCCACATGCACCAACGCCGTGGATGCCTGGTTGGAAGCCAGTCGCCTTAACGCTTCGGTGGACACATCCCTGGCCAAATTGACCGAAACCGACACTCCCGGGGCCGACTCATCATGGCCGCCTTTCTGCTGCCCATCCGCCTTCTCAGCAGTCTTTTCCGGACCCACTCCCAGCAGGAACCTGGCCACGCTCACAAAAAAGAACTGGGCGGCTTGAGCGCGCTCGGTAGGGGTCATCTCGGCCCCTTCCACCTGAAAACTGACCGACCAGGACATGAAGGTGAAATCCAACTCTTCGGCCCCAGCCAGCCCAATGACCAGTTCCCGACCACTGGCAGGAAGTCTTAAGCTCCACGAGGTTCGCTCGCTCGGCCCAAAAACGAACGCCGGCGGCAAGGGCCCTGGTGCGGGCGGCACAACCCAAACGCCACCTTCCAGCCGTTTTGCCAGACGCTGGTTCAGATTTGCCATGGCCGAGGACAACACCGCCGATCCCTCTTTGATCCACTGAGGCTGGACCTTTTCGGTCTCGCTGGCCAACCAGGTCCACTTCTCGGGAGCCACAAGCGTTCCCTGCACCAAATCCGTTGGGGAAACCGCCACAAATCCGTTCTGGTCCGTGGTGAAGAACGCAAAAACACGCCCCGCCTCGATGCACGTGGCAAGCAACTGACTCTTCTTGGCCATGATTTCCTCCCTGACGGCAGACACTAACGACGCTCTGTCATCCAGGCAAGAGGCAGATGCAATTGCTGCGGCTGGACCCACCGCACAAGCCGTGTTACAAAAGGAACCACCTGAACCGATTCGTGGGGGGACAGCATGAGACTTCTGATCATCGCCTGTGGTTTGCTCGTGGTCAGCGCGCCGGGGTGCCTTTACAAAAAAGCGGGCACCAACGTGCCCATCCAGGACATCCAGACGGACCAGCAGACGGGCGATTCGGCGGCCGACACTGTGGGACAGACCGACTCGCCGAACCCTAACGACGGCAAACCACAAGAACTGTTGGACCAACGGGACGACGTGCCTGTGGGCCTGGAGGTGCCGGACAGCACACCGCCCAACGACGTGCCGCCCGCCGACTCGGTGACCGACTCTGTGGCTGACACGCCTGATCCCGGGGACACCACCCCGCCAACGGATGCCAAGAACGACGTGGATGACATCCTGGACACCTTGACACCCCCGACGGATGTCGTTGACGTCGTCGATCTTGTCGACTTGGTCGAGGATCTCTCGGACCCGGATGCTGCCCTGGACCAGCAGGATTCGGCCCAGGATCTGGGGCCGGACATCGTTACGCCGCCATGTGAGGGATACGCGGCCCAAGGGGGCATGGTGTGTCCGGACTCTCGCCCCAATAAGGTCCCGGCCATACGCCTGATGTTCTCGCTGACAGGCAGCACGGGGGATGCGACGGTGTGCGGCGGAGTCAGTTGGAAGTTGGGGAACCGCATTCTGCTTCAAGGGAACACGCCCGATGGAATGGCCCGGGGCAAATTGACCGGTGCCGAAATCTACTACGACCTGGACGAACCTCTTGAAGACGACATGTATGTGGACAGCCAGGGCAATCCCATGGGTTACCCGCTTGTGATCGAATTGTTGGACGAAGATCAGCAGGTGATCTGGAGAGGCCGTCGCCGTGAGCCGCTGCAGGTTCGCGAATACGTCTGGAAGGCCTTGGAGGCCAACACCGGAATGGCCCCCAGCGCAGGTCTGGTCAGCATGGTAGCCGCCGCCCTGGGCGCCGACTTTGAAGCCTATACAACCACCATCCCAGACCTGCCCGAGGCCCGGTTCCTGCGTTTCAGCCGAGACTGGAGTTCTGCGGAAAAGGCAGCAATTTCGGCTTGCAATACGGCAGTTCCGTTGGTCATGCCTACCAAGGTGAAGTCCAGCGGGCCCGTGCAGACCCTGGTCAATCTGGCCGACATCAATCCGGTTCCGCTGCAACTCTTTACGGACAAAGTGGGACTGCCCGAAGTGACCCGAATCTTCGGAACCCAAAACCCCGTCGACGCCGTGAATTTTGTGGTGCTGGCCGAAGGGTACACTGCCGACCAGAAGGCCAAATTCGAGACCGACGCCCAGGCCGTAGCCACCTATCTGTCCGAATTGGACCCCTTCAGTACCTTTTCGGGGCAACTGAACGTTTGGCGCATCTGGACCCCGTCCCCGACTCCCGGCGCCTCGTACGACTGCGGGTGCTCGTTCTTTGAGACGGACAGCCAGAACTGCACGGTCCCCCATGACGGTTGTGTCGAAGGGCTTCGCAGCAATGTCTACGGGTCCGTGTTTGCGGTGCGAGCCCTTTACCACCTGCAGACCATGCTGAACCCTGCGGCAGTGCCGCCTTCCTTGTCTGCGGACCGAAATATCTTCCCCCTGTTCCTGTTCCGGGTGGGGATGGCCATGAGTCTTTCCGATTCCGAAGGCACTCCCGTGGCTGGCGATGCTGCGTTTGTCTTGATCAACGAAGACAAAGAGGGTGCGTTCGGCCTCTTTAACGCTGCGGTCACCACGGCCTATCAGGCCACGGGCGGCATGGTCGAGTTTACCGAAGTGGCCACCCACGAGATGGGCCACGCCTTCGGCCTTCTTGGCGACGAGTACACGACCTCGACCGACGTCTGCCAGATGTTCGAGTTGACCCCGCTGTTCCCGAACTTCTCACCGATTCCTGCGGCCGTAACAGATATCCCCTGGGAGCCCTGGGTCACCATGTCGGGGCCCTTCCCCAACACCGAAGACCAAGGCACCGCCGATGCCGTGGGCTGTTACATTCCCCCTCCCGGTGGCGGAATCTGCAAAGACGGCTCTAACCAGCCGCTGCTTTGCCGACCCACCAAGACCTGCAAAATGAAGACCAACGGGGGCGCTTTCTGTCCCATTTGCACCGACCATGTGGTGCACCGCATCTTCAACCGCATCGACATCATGGATTCCGAGGAGTTCGAGGTCCAACTGGTGTCGGCAGGCGTGTATCAGTTCAACATGCCCGTTTCGCTGCCTGATGTGCAGGGAAGCTGGACTTTGGACGGGGCGAGCACGCCCACCGCCCCTCTGGTCCCCTA
>CAYTWV010000446.1:0-4058 GCA_964442235.1 uncultured Myxococcales bacterium
CCCCCCTACTCGAAGATAGCCTCGTCCAGTCTGATGCTGGCGGCCCTGATGCTGACCGCACCGGCCGGGGCCCTGGCCCAAACCACCGCCTGCAACAACCACTCGATGTGCGATTCGAACAGCCTGTGCCTGCAAGGGAATTGTAAATCCATGGTAGGAGAGACGCTGGTGGTGCGTGTGCAGTCGGCCAGCATCACACCGCTACAGCGAGACGGCGGTTCGTGGGACTGCGACGACGTCCCAGACCCCTACGTGGTGGTGTTTTTTCCCAACAGGGAGCAGGTTTACCAGACCCACGTGCTTGAGGACACCCTGACCCCTCAGTGGCAAGAGAGTGTGGAAGTTCAGGTCCCGGCTACGGACCGAGCCATCTGGTTCTGCATCTTTGACGACGATACGTTTGGGTCCGACGACATCCACGCGGGCAAAGAAGGCCCCACCAACTGTCTCGGATACAAAGACGTCCTGGATCTGGCCCGATTGGGCGAATCCCGCCTGGAAACTCAAGGCGAGTTGCTTTGGTTGACCGTGGGCGCCGGCGTCAAGTAACACCCACACGCCCTTTGCCGTTGCCGGCTTGCCCTACGAAGCCTTGGCGAAGTAGGGTCGCCGAGCTACCCCATCCACGGCCCCTCAACGGGCCCCGGGAATTTCACCAAAGCTCGTGGGGCACAAAGTGATGGACTCACCTGTGGCCAGGTCTGTGGTTCACTGGAGTATGTCTATAGGTTGGAGCTTGCTGCAGCGAAGCATACAAACCCATAAAGGCCTGTCAAAGCTGCTGCTTTGGGCTGGTACTGGTGCCAAAGATGCGACGTAGCAGAAGGTTATCTGCGGTTGCCGCGCCCGCCTCGGTCGTCTCCGTAACCACCACGACCGCCGCGATCGCCACGATCGCCGCCGCCGCCGCCGTAGCCACCACGATCGCCGCCGCCACCACCGTAGCCGCCGCGATCGCCGCCGCCGCCACCGTAGCCGCCGCGGTCACCACCGCCGCCACCGCCGTAACCGCCGCCGCCGCCGCCGTAGCCGCCACGACCGCCGCCGCCGCCGCCACCACCGTAGCCGCCGCCACCGCCGCCGCCACCAGCTTCGCGCTCACGGGGGAAGTCCACTTTCAGGGCGCGTCCGTCCAGCTCCATGCCGTCCATTTCGCCCTTGGCCCGCATCGCTGCATCCTCGGATGCGAACGTCACGAAGCCAAAGCCCTTGGAGCGTCCGGTGTCCCGATCTTTGATGATCCGGACGTCCTCGACTTCTCCGTACTTCTCGCACTCCGCCTGCAAGCTTGCCTCAGTCGTACCCCAAGCCAGACCACCAATGAACAACTTGTTCTTCTGCATGAAACCTTCTCCTGACACCGAGCGCAGAAACACCCCGAATGCACCGCCAATAGAGCACGACTCTAGGCACCCTGGAAACCGGAAAAAGCAGAAACCCTCTGCACAGTCCACCAAACCCAAAGGGGAATGGCGCCTTCCGCATTTCCTCAAGGTCCGAGTCGTCCGGGGAACGATCGTCGCTCTAACCGAACCTAAGCCATACCGCAATCTTTCCATGATGTAAAGAGCCATTTTGGAAGCGGTTCTTCGCTGCTTCACAACAACCTCAAGGCCCCATTCTCTGGGCCGAAAAGCCGTTGACTCCCAGCCTGCGCTATGCATCATCAATTCCCTGCCGGGCCCTCGCAGCAAGCCCCCTTTTTCTGGCCTTTGGGCCTGGCGTGAACCGTATCGGAGGCTACCATGGGCACCAAAGCTGATCTGTATCTGGCGCATCTTCGAGACGAAGGATACCGCCCCGAATTGGACGACGACGGAGATGTTCGGTTTAAGTCCGAGGGCTTCACCATCTATGTCATCTGTCAGGAATCCGACGCCTCCTATTTCCAGATGCTGCTGCCCGGAATGTGGACCATCGACGACGACGAAGAACTTGGGCGCGCCCTGCTGGCATCCACCAAGGTCACCCGAGAAGTCAAGACGGTGAAGGTCTATGTCAGCTCCAATCGCAAACGCGTCGACGCCTCCATCGAAGCCTTCATGGACCCCATCACCGACTTCAAAGCGGTGTTTGAACGATACTTGGGCGTGCTGAAACACTGCACCAATCGGTTCAAGGAGGCCATGCACGAGCAGATGCCGGCCACCCACTAAACGTGGTCACCTCAACCGTCGGTCATCCAGATGGGCGGCGTTGGCCTTTGGACGAAATGCTCGACGTGCAAAGCACGCCTCCGCTTTCGCCCTGCAGGCCGCCTTGCCCCTCTGGCGCCCGCCGGCCGATCTGACCACGTTTGTTTGATGCTTCTTGGGGGGACAGCTGCTTTGGGGAGCGACTCTCTGGATTGGTGGTCGTTAGAGGGTGTTTCCAGTCATAAGTAGCAGCTTGTCTCGCAACGATGGACCGGCGGTTTCGGGTTCCACCTCGTAGGGTGGCACAAAGGCCTCCTGTTTGGCACACCCCACACCAAACTTCAGATTCGCCGTGCTGTCAGGCAATATCCAGGTGCCAAACTCCAACAGGTCGCCGCTGCTCTCGCAACGAGTGGCCTCGTTGGCCGTGGAGAAGAGTGCACCATCGTAAAGTCCGTGGTCGTGGCGCCGAAACATCATGCCCTCCAGCAACATCCGCCCATGGTCCTGAATCTGCGCACCGAACGACTCGGGATAGGGCTTAAATACGGGGCTGCCATACATATACCAATCGTCCCAGAAATTATTGAACAGATGATACTTGCCATACCGTGCTTGGGGGTGCCGCCGGCCAGTCTGGAACGCGTAACTGTGATGCCACGTCAGCGTAATCTGGCCGTCCAAGGCAGCTTCGGCGTCGCCGTTGCCGGCCAATAAGACCTTCTCCCATTTCTCGAATCGGCACCAGGCAATGGTCACGTTTCGGGTGCCAAAGATAATCGAAATGCCTTCGTCCACGTTCTTGGCGTTGCCGTTGTCCCCATGTTGCGTCAATCGAATGTGGTCCAACACCACGTTGATGCTGGAATCGGGCGCCGCACTGCCGATCTGGAATGCATCCTCACTGTCGGGCCCCACATCTTCCAATGCCAGATTAATGAAGATGACCTCATCGCTGCCCGGGACCACAAACCCCTTTCCTTGCAGCACCACCTTACGTCCCCGGCCGTCGATGGTGATGTTCGAGGGCACCAGCAGCGGACCCGCCAGCGGAATCGTTCCATCCAAATCAAAAACAACCACCCTTGGGGCGTTGTTTGAGTAAAGCCCCTCTCGCAGGCTGCCTGGGCCCGAATCGGCCAGCGTGGTCACGTGATACACATCGTAACCCTCCTGCCAGCCCCCTTTGGTTTGGGCCCCAAAGCCCACAATGGGGAAAGGTTGCCCAGCCGGGGTGTAAACACTGTTGTCCCAGGTGACCGCCGGAGTTGCATCAGGGACCACAATTTCCTGGGGTTCCACCAGATCGGCGGAATCTTCCAACACGGCGTCCGGCACATCCACAAAGGGCCCCGTATCCGTTATGGAGTCCTGGTCGGGGACCACTACATCCGGCGCCATCTGGTCGGCCAAAAAATCCCCGCTACCATCAGCCATCTCGCCGACGGAATCGTCCGGAAACACGTCAAGCGGCGTCAAGTCCGGCAGATCGCAGCCACAATCCACGGGGTCCATGTTGTCCAAGCCATCCGCCTGACGCCCATCGCCCGGTATGCCGTCGTCGCCTCGATAATCCGGATTTCCCCCTAAGTCTCCCCCCAAATACCAGTTTCCACCCCCCCCACCACCGCACCCAGAACAGGCCCCAACCAGCAGCAGCCCCCCGAGAATCCCCCGCATCGCCCGCAATCCAGTCTGTCCCATGGTCGCCACCTCCAACGCTGCCTAGCCTAGAGCAGGCAAGCAGCGGGCACAAGGGGCGGACGGATCGGGAGTGCCGGAGGCAGCGTGGAAAATCCCGACGGGGTTGGGGCTTGGGGAAGGGGCCGCCACTTCCCCATTGGCAATCCCTCTGCGAAGCCACCGGAGAGAGCGAAAAGGAAGGGGAAAAGGGGAAGACCTCTTCCCCTCCCAGGCGCGGCA
>CAYTWV010000447.1:0-4054 GCA_964442235.1 uncultured Myxococcales bacterium
GGGAAGCCAGGCGCTAAGCCTCAGCCCTCCGGCCACGGGCCACAGATTCACGGTGGAGTATCCGAATCCAGCGTTGGTCGCATAGACCTCGTAACTGCACCCGGCGGTACTGCCTGCGGTGACGGGGCTTGGAATGGCGGCCCCCACGTCGAAATAGTCCACAAACCTCGTGGCTACCGTAGCCAGGTCATCCACGTCGCCGGTGTCGTCGTCATCAAAAACTTCAGGCCCAAGGAACACCCGCAGGCTATCGGGAACCGTTGCCGCCGCTGCCCCACCATCCTGGGGGTACCAGGCGTTCGAGTAGTACAAACTTCGAGCCACCCTGGTTTTGCCATCCAACACATCCAGAGCCTCGACGGCCACGACGGTCATGCCGTAGGAGGCCTTGACGTCGAATTCGAACTGCCCCACGTTCCCGAAAGGCACCGCACTGTTGTCCAGATTGGCCCAAGAAACGCTGGTTCCGTTTACGGTCAGGGACTTGAGCTTGGCCGCTGGCGAGGTCACGACCCCGGCGACGGTGAACCAGGCGCTGCCATTCCGCAGTTCGCCTCGAGGCGGGCTGGACAATTCGATGACGATATTGCATTCGGGACTGCGGATCCGAACGTGTTTGCAACCTTGGGCCACGTCACACGAGTCCTTGGTGCATGGGTTCCCGTCGTCACAGCTCTTGGCCGGAACACTGACACACGCTCCCTGGTCACAAACCTCATCGGTACACTTGTCGGCATCCTGGGGGCAGGTTTTCACGGTGCCCACGCACACCCCCAACTGGCAGGATTCGTTGGTGGTGCAAGAATCGCCGTCGTCGCAAGGTCCCGCCTCACGAGGCGTCCAGGCGTTGGGATTAAAATAGGGTCGGCATGTCTCGCACGGAAAGCCGGGGCGAAACTGGTCGGAACTCCAGCACTGGTCCTCCAGGAAGCAGAAGCCCGGCAGCAGAGTGTAGGCGCACGTTCCGTTGGCTGTGCAACGCCCGGTCTGGCACTCGGCCCCCAGATCGCAGACCTGCGGGGTTCCAGAGCACTGGCCTTTGTCGCAGGTATCGTCGGTGGTGCATGGATTGCCATCGTCACAGGGTTCGCCCGCGGTGCATGGGCCGGACTGGGTGTCATTCCCCACGTCGCCTTCGATATCAAAGGTCCCCAGGGAATCCTGCTGAGTCCCCGAGGGAGCTTCAGCGCCACAGCCTGCCAGAAATCCCCACAACACCAACATGCCCCAACATCGCATGGCCAACCTCCGGCGCCAGACTACCACGAGGCCCGCCTGTTGCACTACGCCATTGTGCCCCGGCCCATTGCCCACGGCGTCGCAGCCGCCATCGGCCCGATTTGCCCCGCTTTGTCCCAGTTCCCCTGGCCCGCGGGCAGGCGCCCTGTTATACTCCGCTGCCTGAAAACGAGGTGCCTCTTGAACTTCCTGGATCTTGTACGTTTTCCCGTCGTGAAACCCGCCCGTTACCTGGGAGCGGAGTTCTTTCCCACGGGCTACAGGCCCAAACAATCCGGAGACCTTTCGGTGTGTCTGGCCTACCCCGATGCCTACGAAGTGGGGATGTCCAATACCGGAATCAGTATTCTTTACAGCATTTTGCGCCGCTTGCCCGGCGTTTATGTGGATGCTGCGTTTTGCCCGTGGCCGGACATGGAGCAATTCCTGCGGCAGACCGGGAATCCCCTGATTTCTCGGCATGGCGCTCTGCCCCTGAAAGAGTTTGATGTGCTGGGGTTCTCGCTGCAGTACGAACTGACGTACACCAATTTGTTGACCATGTTGGATCTGGCGGGCATTCCCCTGTACGCCGCCCAACGCACGGGGTCGGACCCTCTGATTCTGGCCGGCGGACCGTGCACGACACACCCGGAGCCAGTGGCGCCGTTTATCGATGCGTTCCTGCTGGGCGACGGCGAAGAGGCGCTGCCTTTATTCCTTGAGACGGTGCGAGCGGGCCGTGCCCAAGGCCTTGGCCGTCAGCAACTGCTGGAAAGTGTGGCGAACCTTCCCGGAGTGTACGTTCCGGCTTTGGTGCCCTTTGTGGCCGGGCAGGCGTTACCGGCCGTGGATCGGCAAGTCATCCTGGACCTGGACAAAGACGCACCGTTTCTGGATTTCCCCGTCCCTGCCCTGGAGACCATCTTTGACCGTCTTTCGCTGGAGCTTGCCCGCGGCTGCCAGGGCGGCTGCCGTTTCTGCGAGGCTGGATTTACCTATAGGCCACCCCGGGAGCGTTCGGTCCCGGCGCTGTTGCAGTGGGTGGAGCAGGCGCTGAACACCACGGGGCTGGAAGAAGTCTCGCTGGCCAGTCTGTCTACGGCGGACTACACCGGGCTTTCCGAGTTGGTGCAGAAGGTCTCTTCGGTTTCTTCTTCGAAGCGGACGTCCTTTACGGTCTCGTCGCTTCGAGCCTATGGTCTTCAGACCGAAGTACTGGATTTTCTGGCAAAATCTCGCTCTTGCAGCCTGACTCTGGCCCCCGAGGCCGGTTCTCAGCGTCTGCGAGACGTCATCAACAAGAATATCACCGAAATGCAGATCCTCGAGGCGGTTCATCGGGCCGGCCAGTGGGGTTGGAATCGGTTGAAGCTCTATTTTATGCTGGGGCTTCCCACCGAAACCCAAGAGGACCTGGAAGCCATTCGCAAGTTGGCGTTCACGTGTATGGACGTGATGCGAGGGCGATTCGGAAAACGTGCAGAGCTTTCGTTGGCCTTCTCGCTGTTTGTGCCCAGGCCCCACACGCCGTTCCAATGGGAGCGTATGGCCACCCTGGACGAACTTCGGGGCAAAGTGGAGTTCATTCAGCGGTCGATGCGTCGGCCCGGCGTCGAGGTCAAATGGCACTCTCCGCAGATGTCCGTGGTAGAGGGCATTCTGGCTCGTGGCGACCGCACGTTGGCACCGGCTATCGAGGCTGTGTGGCGGGCAGGCGCCAGATTCGATTCCTGGGAAGAGCACTTGCGGTTTGACCTTTGGGACAAGGCGTTGACCGAGACCGGAATCGACCGCTACAAGTTCCTGGGGGCTCAGCCCGTGGACTCGGTGCTGCCCTGGGAGCACGTTCAAGTAGGTGTGACAAAAGAGTATCTGCTTCGGGAGCGGGACCAGGCCCTTCAGGCGGCCTCGACGGCACCTTGCACACCTTTTGCGGCTTCGGGACGCATCTGCCACGCGTGTGGGGCGAAGTGTGCCCCCAAGGCAGCCCCGGCTTCCGCTGAGGGCAACTCCGATGTTACGCAGGGCGCCCCGGCTCAAGGGGACGCTGCGACCACCGGGGCCCATGCCGCTTCGGCTTTTTCCAGACCGCCCATTGACCCGGGGATGATCCGCCCCGTTCCCCCTGTGGGCCACTTGATGATTGCGTGGCAGAAGTTGGGCAACGTCTGCCTGCTGGGCCACTTGGATACGCAGCGGCATATGCTGTTGACGTTGCGTCGAGCCGGGTTGCAGTTGGCGTACTCCCATGGATACCACCCCAGGCCCCGCATTGTATTCCCGCCGGCTTTGCCGCTGGGATTCCTGGGATTGGATGAGTGGCTGGATGTTGCCCTGGAGAAACTTCCGGAAACCGAGGGGTTGCTGGAGAAACTGCAGGCTCTTTGCCTGCCCGGAATCCGCTTCACCAGGGTGGGGCTGATCCCAGCCGGACAGCCCATGGTGGATCTGGCGCAGCCCAAAGCAGTGAGTTATGTCGTGGCCTTTTCCAACCCATCCCACTTGAAGGAAGTTTTGGAACTATTCGCACAAAAGCCGGTTGGGCATTTCCGAAGTGTGGAACAGGTGGAAGAAGCAGCTTGGTGGCCCGAAAAGACCACCCCCCACGCACTTCGAATCGGCTGGGCATTCCAGAATGCGCCCCGCATCGACCGCTACCTGAAAGAAGCCCTGCCCCACGTGGACATCCCGTGGGTTGCTCGGGAACAACTGGTTTACGCGCAGTCACCGATCTAGCTTGTCGGACATGTCGGACATGTCGGACGTGTCGGACGTGTCGGACCTGTCGGACCTGTCGGACATGTCGGACCTGTCGGACCTGTCGGACGTGTCG
>CAYTWV010000448.1:0-4053 GCA_964442235.1 uncultured Myxococcales bacterium
GTGGCTCCCGTCCGGTGTCCGGAGTTTAAGATGGGTAAACTGGTTGACATCCACATCGGCGAGACTTCGCCAATCTCATCCAATAGCAGGGTTCCTCGGTTGGCCGCTTCGAACACCCCGGGTCTGTCGGCGATGGCCCCAGTGAACGCCCCCCGAGAATGGCCAAACAGCTCACTTTCAAGCAACGTTTCGGTGATGGCGGCGCAGTTGATGGCGATGAACGGCCCCGCTTCTCGGGTGGATTCATCGTGGACCAGCCTGGCGATTCGCTCCTTGCCCACCCCACTTTCACCCGTAATCATGACGGTTGCATCCACTTTTGCGACGCGCCGCGCCAGATCTACCACCTGTTGCATCTTCGCACTCTTGGCCACAATCCCCAAGGGCTCGATGATTTCCTCTTGCACCACGTGGGCGATGGCCCGACGGCTTAAGCGCAGTTTATCTTCCGCTGCCTTTAACGTGTCGGTCACCCGGCTCAAAGAGACATCCAGGCAGTCCTTAAGCCGCCCCGAATCAAAAAACGCCAGCTCAGGGGCCCGGGTCTCTCCCCATTCTTCCCTGCTTTTGCCCGTGAAATGGCAGGCAGCATGCCCTTGTCCCAGGCAGCGGTCTTCCAGCACAATAATCTGTTCCCCGGCGGTCCGACTGATGTACCCGCTCATCAACCCACTGATGGTCCATCAGACAGCCGAGTCGGCGCGGCCGAAGTGAAGCAGGTGCTGTTCGGCCTCGTAGGAAGCCAGCAGTGTGGCCCCCTCGGGCGAAAGCGCATCTTCACTCTCGGGCTCAATTCGGAACAGTCCCTCAAGGCTGTGAATTTGGGTGCCGGCTCGGCGCCAATCCTCGTTGGTCTCCCACTTGAACTCTTTGTGCATGGCCTCGGCCATGCGCCAACCGTGGGCGAACCCGAACTGCGTCAAGACGGCCCGGGTTGCGGTCAGCCCGAAATTCTCGACCAGATACTGTCTGAGCAGCCCCATGGCTACGGCATCAATCAGCAATGCTCGCTGGCCGGCGAAGCGAATCAGTCCGCCCTCGGGGTCCAGTTCCAGCAGTTCCTGATGATGCAAATCCGTGACGCGCATCAGTCACCTCCGTCATTTCGATTGGATAATAAAACATTTTGGAAAAGTTGACAAGTCTAGCGAAAAATTTGCCTTGTTTATGGACTTCCGTTCAAAATGAGAGAAAGGTCAATTCTATAGCGGCTGGGGCGGCGTGTCGAATCCTATTCTCGGGGGTCGTGTCCTTGGTGAAGCGCTCACAATAGCGGGGCGACGGTGGTTACTGGGGGGTGCATCCATCGCAACATTGTCTCGAACGCACGTTTGTGCAACGCTTGTCTCGTCGTAGTGGTTTTCCCCGCATTTGCGCCCATACTCGACGGTTCTTCGATGGGGTTGGCCAACGACTGAAGTGAGGGCCCTCATGAATGTCACAGTCCCTTTTTGCACCCGTTTCCCAACGGCGCTGGCCTTGGGTGTCGTTTGCTGGATTGGGGGATGTAATGAACGGGCGGCGCTGAGTACGTTGGGAGGTGAGTGTGAGGACGAGTCGGACTGCGTGGCAGGGTTGAAGTGTTATCTGCACCACTGTTCGACCCAGGTTGTGCCGCCCGATGACGCGTTCGAACATCGTTCGCAGGGTTCCGTTGATTTGGTTTGGGTGCCCATAGCGGGGGGCACTTCTGAGATGGGGTGCTCAGGCGAGGACGATGGGTGCTTGGAAAACGAACGGCCCGCCCATACTGTGACCCTCTCGCCCTTCGAGATGCTTGAGGCCGAAGTGACCGAGGGCCAGTTCTTTGAGACCATGGGCTGGAACAACAGCAGCCGAGACAATCGAAGCGATGGGGCCGACACGCCCATGGAGAGCGTGACCCACAACGATGCATCGGAATTTTGTATCGCCATCGGGGGGCGACTTCCCTCTGAGGCTGAGTGGGAGTTTGCTGCCCGGGGCGGAGCGACCTCAAGATACGTCTGTGGCAATGACCCGCAGTGCCTGGACGACGTGGCGTGGTACGAAGGCAATTCCGGTGGCACCAAACAACGGGTGAGGGCGAAGAGCCCGAACGCCTACGGTCTTTACGACATGCTGGGCAATGTGCAGGAATGGACCCAGGACTGGTTCGACCCAGAGTACTACGCTGCAAGTCCAGACAAGGATCCTCTGGGGCCTGCCAAGACGGGACCTGACAAGGTGGTGCGCGGTGGGAGCTTCAAGGACGGGGCCGCCCTGCTGCGCGTAACGAGCCGCCAGAGTAAGGACTCGTTTGATGACTATGGCTGGGAGCATGTGGGGTTTCGATGTGTTCGCAAAGCCGGCGAAAACTGAACCTCGTTAAGCAAAGCCACCTCTTCAACGTCATGCCGCGCAATGCAGCAGTCTCCCCGAAACAACGAGATCATGGCCCGTTTCTGCTCGACGCGATTCCCCGGAGTCAGTAATGTGGCTTGGGGATTACCTTGCAGAGCGAACGGAGTGCGAAACCGGGGACTGTGTGCCACGTCGGAGAATTCGCTTCGCAGCCTCCTTGAAACGTGCCCGCATGTTTTCGGAATGGAGTGGTCATGCCGCTATTTTGTTGGTTGAAAAGGGGCCTTTGGCTGGCGGTCTTGGCCACTCTTGCCTGCTCTTCGGGGACCGCTGGGGACGCCGATGGAACGGTCCAGGGCCAGGACGTGCTTTCCGACGGGCCACGGGACATGACGGGAAATGACGGCTTGGTTGACCAGGTTAGTTCGGACATAGCAGGCACGGATGGGCGTCTAGACTTAGGACCCGACGTCGCAGAGGATGACTGGCAGATTGAGGAGACCTTCGACTTGCCAGATATCACGGATCCCGAACTTCCATTTCCGGTACTGAACGAGGTGGGCTGTCACGGGGACGACTTCATCGAATTATACAATCGTTCAGAGCAGGCCCCTGCAGATCTTTCCGGTTACGTCTTGGCCGACGGCGTGGATGCGCTGCATCGGTTTGTCATCCCCGCCGGCACGATCGTTGCGGCAAAGGGCCGGGTGCTGATTCGACGGGAGGCGACCGACCTTCCCGGTTTCCCATTTGGCATTCAGTGCGGAGTGGACACCATTAAGCTGCTCAATCCCAAGGGGGAACTTGTGGATGGGGTCAACTTGGGGCTGGTGATGAAGGGAAACACCCACTCCAGACTTCCCGATGGAATTGGGGATTGGGCAGAGGCCTCTTCGACTCCCGATGCACCCAACGCACCCCCCATCAATATAGCCGGGATACTCTTCAACCCGATGCAGGTGGGTGCCATCGATCTTGTGGTCTCACAACAGGCCCTTGAAATGTTGGATGCTGCCCCAGACGTATACGTGGGCTGTACCTTTTCTATGGAAACAAACGGTCTGGTCCAAGAGCCCATGGAAGTCGGATTAAGGCTTAAGGGCAAAGCCGGTTCGCTGCTGACCCCTGGGCAGAAGCCAGGGCTGAAGCTGAAATTCAATTTCGGCAACACCGAACAGAGATTCCTGGGTCTGAAGAAACTGACGCTCAATAGCATGACCAAAGACCCCTCGATGATTCGAGAGACGTTGGCCTATCGCCTCTTTGGCGCCTTCAACGTTCCAAGCCCACGAACGGGGTATGCCATGGTTACGGTGAATGGCGAACCGTTTGGACTGTATCTTGTACTTGAGCAATATGATGATGTGTCCATGTCAAGGCACTTTTCCTCTACGCAGCACCTTTACGAAGGCGACTCCGATGTGGATGTTCTGCCCAGCCAGGTTGCCCTGTTTGAAGTGGATGAGGGCGACACGCTGGATACCAACGACCTGGCAGCGTTTGCAGCCGCTGCGGCCACTGTTGAGGATTCTGCCTGGATGACAGAGGTCCAGAAGGTGGCCGATTTGGATGAGCTGCTCCGAGAATGGGCTGTTGAAGAGTATATTGGTCATGTAGATGGGTATGTTGTCGGCGTCCAAAATTATTACTTGCAAAGCACCGATTCTGGCCAATTTTCCATGTTGCCAATAAGCACAGATCAGGCCTTTGTGGATGTAATTGAATTTTACT
>CAYTWV010000449.1:0-1034 GCA_964442235.1 uncultured Myxococcales bacterium
GAGTTTTGTGAGCGATGGCGAGCACGCAGTCGAATGGGCTGCGGTCACCCATGCCGTTGCCACCCTTGGTCTAAGTTCTTGGCTTCCCCGGGAACGGCCCTATAATGCGCCAACAGGTTGGTGAAGATGCCGGATGCCAGTTTCGACATCGTAGTGATCGGGAACGAGTTGGCCGGGTTGGTCCTGGCCTCGCTCTGTTCACGTGCGGGTTACACCGTGCTGGTTGTGGGCCACGAAGCCCGGTCGGCCAATTACAGCCACGAGGGCACTCAAGTTTACCGACGCATTCCGCTGGTCGCCGGCCTGGAGAGTTCGCCTGTCATTCGGGAGACCTTTCGAGATGTGGGCCTGGTTGCCGAACTTCGCAATCGCCCTAAAAAACTGGACCCGACCTTCTCGGTAGTCACGACGCACCATCGTTTTGACGTCACTTCTCGACCCGAACAGATTGAGAGTGAACTGCGTCGCGAGTTCAGCGACCAGGCCCTGGAGATTCAAACCTTCTTGCAGTCCTTGGATACCCGCTCATCAGGCTTGGGCGAGGCGCTTCAAGGCCTGCCGCTGCTGCCTCAAAAGGGCTTCTGGGCCAAACGCCGCCTTCGAAAGTACCTGGCCAAAAGCCAACCCTGGCAAGAGTCCCAGAACCAGCCGGAATTCCCGCTGCATCTCCATTTTTCGTCGCCTTTGGCCGCACTTTCGGCGTTTCAAATGAGACTGGCGACGACACCGCTGACCCCCACGGCAGCACATCGCATGTTGTTGCACACGGTGGCTGGGGCCAACGAACTGGCTCCTGGTGGTGACGGGCTGGCCAACTTGTTCCTGCATCGCATCCAAGCCAACGGCGGCCAGGTCTGGAACGAGCGGCGCATCGAACAAATCACCATGAAACGCAAGAAAGCCCGTGAGGTCATTGTGCAGCGACCCCGCCGGGAGGTCTCTGCCAAGGTGGTCATCGGGGCCTGCCACTTCCGCTCGTTTTTCGAACTTATTCCTCAAGAGCAGCAGGAACCAGGCTTCCATTCCATGATCAA
>CAYTWV010000449.1:1044-4047 GCA_964442235.1 uncultured Myxococcales bacterium
TATGTCCTGAACATCGGGGTCAAGGCCGACGTGTTGCCCGAGGCGCTGACTCAGCACGTCTTGTTGTCGCTGTATCCCGAACAGCAGCATACCGGGCCAAACACGTTGCGTTTGCATGTGGCCAGGCCCGACGAAGCTTCGCCCTCAAAACCGGCCGTGCTGACCGTGGTGGCTCGAATTCCGGCCAGCCAGTTGCCCTTGCAGGCCAGCCATTTCCGGGACCTTAACGAGCGCATTTTGTCCAGTGTCGAGTGGGTGGTTCCCTTCCTTCGAGAGAAGCTGCTTTGGACCCACTCGCCCTATCTGGCGCTGGACCCCGAGACTGGCGCCGAGCGCCTGGACCCCTCGGAGCTTCAAGAGGTATTTGATGCACCACATGAGGGGTGTTTGGGGCTTTCGGCGCTGCCTGCCACCTCGGCCTACAAGAATATGTTGTATATCGGAGACCACTACCTCGGGGCTCTTGGGGTAGAGGGTCAATTCATGGCGGCTCAACAGGCGTTTGCCTGGGTCCGAGACCGCATTCGACTGAAACGATTCCTGGGGAAATGAGATGAGAAATATCGTGCTGGTCGCCCTAGTAACGGGGGTCCTGCTTGGCAGTCTCGCCAGTCAAGCCCAGGAGAGTCCGCAGCTTTCGTTCCAGGAAGCGATGCAGACCATGTTAAAGACCCATCCCATGGTGAAGGCATCGGCGGCCACACTTGAGGGTTACCAGGGGCGGTCGGATGCAACGACCTGGATCTGGCTTCCGAAGCTTTCGCTAAAAGGGTTTGTTTCGGCCACGCCGGCCAAATGGGGTAATCCCATGGAAGGCGGCACCAACTACGACGAGTGGGGCCCCTTTGTGAACATGGAGTTTGCGGCCATTTTGCCCCTTTACACGTTCGGCAAACTGCAGGCAGTGAAGGATATGGCCAGAGCCGGGGTCGAAGTGGGCGAGGCCCAAGTTAATATCGTGGCCGGGCAGCTTCAGGTGACGCTGGCAAGGGCGTACTTGGGCGTCCAACTGGCCCAGTCGCTTGAAGATATTATCCGAGAGGGCGAGCAGTATCTGGTTCGAGCCAGGAAATATCTGGAAGATCTGCGAGACAAAGACTCGAAGGACTATGATGATGTGGATTTGCTGCGGTTGAAGGTGGTAGAGGCCGACGTGGCTTCCCGCAGGCTGGAATTGGACCGAGGCCGGGACTTGGGCCTGGCAGGGCTGGTCCAGTTGACGGGATTGCCCGAAGAGCGGGCCAAATTGTTGCCCAAACTGAAGCGGTTTGTCATCGAGGACAAACCCCTGGACCACTTCCTGCAACTGGCCCTGGTCAATCGCCCCGAACTGAAGGTCCTGGCGGCTGTAATGAAAGTGCAGCAGGGCCGAGTGGACCTGGAGCAGGCCCGGTTTTTCCCCGACTTCTTTGTGGGGTTCTATTATTCGCTAAGCCGGTCGTGGGTCATCGAAGAGCAGGGAAGTCCCTTCGCCTATGACCCGTTCAACACCTGGGGTGCAGGCGGCGGGTTTGGTTTGGAATGGAAGTTCGACCTGGCGGATCGCATGGGGTCGTTGGACGAGCAGCAGGCCAATTTGCGGGCCATGCAGGCCCAGAGCATGGCGCTGCTGCAGAAGGTGGACCTGGAGGTTCGAGACGCCTATTCGTCGCTGGTCCAGCAACGAGAGGCGATCAAGCTGCACGAAATGGCGTTCAAAGCGGCCCGAGGCTGGACCATCGCAAAACTGGACCTGTATGAGAACGGGTTTGCCGAATTGCGGGATCTGACCGACGCTCTCAAAGAGTTTTTTACCCGCAAACTGAACCTTGAAATGGCCGTCATGGAGTACAATCTCGCTGCCGTCAGGCTGGCAGTGGCGTGTGGCCTGAATTGGGGCGACGTGGCTAAGGTTGAATAGTTCACTGCTTACGCTCGTTCAAGGGGCGTCCTTTTTCTGGAGGAAAGACCATGAAAGCTCGACTTGCTCTCTCGCTGGTGCTGCTGCTGGGTTTCGTTTCTCAGGCCCTGGCACAAACCACTCCTCAGGCCGCTTCCAAAGCCGTAGTTGAAGAAAGTTCGAAGAAGATCAAGGAGATTGTCCTGGCTTCCAAGACCGACACCGAGATGCGGGACAAGATCAAGGCGCTGATGGAGACCTTCGTGGACTTCCCCGAGTTCGGGCGAATCTGCCTGATTGACTTCTGGGCCACCATCACACAGGCGCAGAAAGACCGGTATCTGGGCGAGTTCAAGAAACTGCTGCAGCGCAGTTATCTGCGCCGGTTTAAGGCTGGCCGGGACTTTGTGCTGACCTACCGGGGCGAGCCTGTCTTGAATGACAAGGGCGACCGAGTCATGGTGAAGACGACGCTGGCTTCGGGCGACGTTACCGCCGACGTGGACTATCGCTTCTATCTCGCCAATGGAAAGTGGATCGTATACGACATCATCGTCGACGATGTTTCTATCTCTCGTAACTACCGCAAGAGCTTTGCCAAGGTTATGGAGAAGGACGGATTTGAAGCCCTGCTGGCCAAGATGGCCAAAAAGAGCGAACAAAGCGGCGAGGACGACGAACTGTAGGTCTTGCCTGCGCCCCCCCTCCCTTGGAATAATCTCCCCAAATTCTGAGTTTTGAAGGGCCGAACGTGACGGGGCCTTCTTGTCAACGAAGGTCCCCCGTGGACCATCCTGGCACTAAGGAGGACGGGCATGTGGATTTCCTGGGCACAACCGCTTCTGGCTCTCTTCTGGAACTTTCTGGCACTCTCGACTCCCGGAAATGTGGGCAACCAACTCTGGACCGAACTGCCTGCAGAGCAGCGGCAGGTGGAAGTGAAAGGCACTGTTGAACTGGCGACTTTTGCCGATCTGGCCGAGAAGGTCTCTCCCACCGTGGTTCACATCTCAGTGAGGCAGGGTCGTGGTGGACGGGCGCAGGCCGAGCGATTTGACCCCTTTTCGGGGTATCCGGCACCAAGGGAGAGGGCCAGGGAAGGGCTTGGCACGGGCATCATCATC
>CAYTWV010000450.1:0-4026 GCA_964442235.1 uncultured Myxococcales bacterium
CCCTTCTTTTTCTTCTGTGGCAATCTCATGGCGGTCAGTCGTTGTAGATCTGGGCGTCCCAGCCGCCCCGATGGCCGTAATGACACAAAGCACCAGCAGCATCGACTGGGCCGCCAGATCCAGATGCACCCCGAACACCTGCGCAATAAAAATGACCGTCACACCCTCAAACAACGCCGTGCCGTTCATGTTCAGCGTCGCCCCCAAAGGCAGCACAAATCCACAGATCTCTTTGGGAACTCCGACCTCTCTTTCGGTCACCTGCAACGTGGTGGGAAGCGTCGCATTGGAGCTGCTGGTCGAGAAGGCCGTCAGGATGATCGTCTTGGAACGCTTGAAGAAAAGCCACGGGCTCATCTTGCCCAGCCACTTCACCACTATCGGGTAAACGGCAAACATCTGAATCGAAAGTCCCAACACCACAGCCAGAACATACCACCCCAGCTTCACCAGCAGATCGAACCCGAATCGCGCCGTCACCGTGAACATCAGTGCGGCCACTCCATAGGGCGCCACCTTCATGGCCAGGTCGATTATGGCAGTCATCACCTCGGCTAACGCTTCCAACACCCGAATCATGGGGCCGGCCCGCTCCACCGAAAGCCTGGTAAGTCCCACCCCGAACATCATCGCAAAAAAGATCACGGCCAATAGATCGAACTTCACCATGGCAGCAATGGGATTCCTGGGCACGATGTTCACCAGCATCGAAACGCCCACATCCAGTCCCATCGCTACTTCCGTACGCTCCGCCGTCTCGGAGGCATAGGCCTTCATCAGCCGGTCACGAGTCTCCTCCGGCACGTCGCCCCCGGGCTGAATCAGATTCACAACAAACAGACCAATGGCCACCGAAATGGCCGTCATCACCACGAAGTACAGAAGTGTCTTGCCTCCGATGCGCCCTAACTTCCGCAAATCCCCCAACCCCGCCACACCCAGTGCCAACGATGCAAAAACCAGCGGAAGTACCACCATCATCAGGGTTCGCATCCAGATCTGCCCCGCCGGCTCGGTCAGGTGCGACACCCCCCATTCAAGCTCCTCGCTTCCCCCGAATAACGCGTTGCATAGACTTCCCACACCGGCGCCAACCGCCAACCCCAGAAGCACTCGCCCGGCTTTCCCAGTTCCCCCATGAGCATGCGCGGAGGACACATCAGCCCCCGCATTCTGGTTCGTGATGTCCCCGCTCATGACTTCCGGAACCACGAAGCAGTGCGCTCTAATCCCTCTCTGAATCCCACGGTAGGTTCATACCCAAGCATGGCTTTGGCCCGGCTGATGTCCGCCAGCGAATGAGGCACGTCCCCTGGTCGATTCGGAATGTGCTCCACTTCGGGCGTCACCCCCAGAATCTCACCCAGATACTGCACCAGCACGTTCAAATCGTGCCGGTCCCCACAGCCAATGTTGAATAACTCCCCCGAAACCCCGGGCGCCGTCATCGCCTTGATATTGGCCTGAACCACGTTGTCCACATACGTGAAGTCCCGAGGCTGCGAGCCAGCCCCCTCCACGGTCAGCTTCTGCCCCTGCATCCACCTCGTGATGAACTTCGGAACCACCGCCGCATAGGCCGAAAAGGGCTCCTGCATGGGCCCAAACACATTGAAATACCGGAAACAAACCGTCTCCACATACCCAAGCTGCGAAAACACCTTGCAGTAGTACTCCGCTGCCAGCTTGCTGACCGCATAAGGGCTCATGGGCGTAGGCATCATCGTTTCCACTTTGGGCAGCGCAGGATTGCTGCCGTACGCCGACGAAGAACCCGCAAACACCAAACGCCGAACGCCTTTGTCTCGGCACGCCGTCAGCAACGCCACGGTCCCCGACACATTGGAATCATTAGAGGCGATGGGGTCCTTGATCGAGCGACTTACCGACGGAATGGCCGCCTGATGGGTCACACACTCAATGCCCTCTACGGCCCGCAGGCACGTGGCCGGATCCCGGACATCCCCCTCGATCCACTCAATCTGGTCCAGCAATGGCTCGATACGCCAGAACAGGCCCGTCGACAGATTGTCGATGGCACGAACACGATGCCCCTGCTCCAGCAGCTTCCGAACTAGATGCGAGCCAATGAACCCGGCAGCACCGGTTACCAGTACATTCACGAGTGACCTCCCCGCCTTGGCAATACAGGCAGCGACTATACACAGGCCCGCTGGTCACTGCCAACCCCAAAGTCCGTTAGTCTGTCAGTCTGTCAGTCTGTCACGATTGGATTAGGAACGAACTTGACGAAAACGAACGACAACCCCCAACAGGGCCAGCAGCACGACCAGCAGCAGCACAGCTCCCGTCGAGCCCGACGTCGAAACAGCACACCCGCCGCTCTTCTTCTTGGGCTCCGCCGGTGCCACATCCGAGTTTCCCGCTCCCGTATCCACCTGACCCGCCGTGTCCACCCCAGACACCGCATCCTCCGGGGCCACCTTGTCGTTGGCCGCCGTCTGGTCCTGGGGAAGCGCCGTGTCCCCTTGATGCGGAACATCCGGTTGAACCACAATTTCCGGCTCCACCTCGGGCGAGACCACGTCGGCCGTTGGCTCGGGATTCGGCTCGGGGTTCGGTTCGATGGGAGGCTCAACCGGACACAAGTCCGGGATGTCCTTGGAGATGGTGAAGCTGTCAATCAATTCCACGTTGTCGGGGCTGTTCCCAAAACGCTGCTCTGCCGTGGCCCACACTTCGTATTTCAGGTCCTGGCCATCGATGTCAATCACCACATAGTGGTGCTTCCCAGAACAAAGAGCACTTCCCGTGGCCTGCTTGCAAACCCACGAAATCAGATCAATCTGCAGCCCGAATACATCAAACTCGTCATAAGTCAGTGCCCCGGCCCCGCCGGTGATCACATATACCGTGCCATCGGCAAAGCCCGCCGCCAGCTTGCCTTGATCGTTTCCACCCCCGCCTTTCAGCGGGTTGAAACGCTCGTAGTAGTGGTTGTGGCCCGCAAAGACCATGTCTACGAGGTGTTTGTCGAAGATCGGCACCAGCGCCCCATTCTGCCCCTTCTCGTTCGGGGGATGGTTGAACTCAAATTCTGTGAAAATCAGGTCGTAGCTCTTGTGACTGGAATAGGGCGGGTGGTGCAGGTAGACAAACTTCCACGCCCTCGGATTCTCGGTCAGAACCTGGTCCATCCATTGAGCCTGCATGCTCCACGGTGGGTCACCGTCCCCATAGTTTTGCGAAGAAATCGAGATGAAGATCGCATTCGCCGTCGTGAAATAATAGAAATCCTCCATGTTGTTCACAGAATTTCTGGGGAAGGCAAAGAGCTGATTGTAGTTCGCACCCTCCCCGTCGCCGGGCCCGTCGTCGTGGTTGCCGTTGGTCGCCATAAAGGGCATGTACCCAAGTTCCAGATCGCTGGTATCAAAGAACGTGGTCCACTGCTTGGTCTCTTCGCCCGACTTCACCAGATCGCCGCTGTGCAGGACAAATGCCGGCCCAGCTTGCCTGGCCTCGGCCAGAATGGGATGCCAATGAAGCTGCGGAATGTAGTCCGTGTCCGGACGGTTGTCCCCCAGCGCCGCAAAACGGTACGGGGTACACGGGTTCTCGGGCAGCGTCCTGAACTCAAAGGGCGTCGACCAGTCATTGGTGCCACCCACACGATACTGATAGGTCGTGTCCGCCTTGAGACCCGTCAACTCCGCCGAGTGGATGGCCCCCAACCCGTCGTTTCCCTGAATCACCGTTCCGGCCACCACGTTCTCGGTGTCCGAGTTGATGCCGTACGTCACCACCGAAGGATCGGCGACCGAATCGGTCATCCACGTCACCGTCATCGTGTGCGCCGTGTCCGGATTCGTCCACGACAAGTGGACCCCCCGAGGTTCGGCCGATGCCAACGACCCCGAAAGCAGCAGCACCAACGCCCCCGCAAATGCCCCAAATACGCGCATGTTGACCTCCATAGCCCAAGACAACCCGCCGTTGGTCCCCCAACGGAAGTCGCATCGGTTTCTGCCCTCTTTGCAGCAGGCCACAATCCTAACACGGCAC
>CAYTWV010000451.1:0-4019 GCA_964442235.1 uncultured Myxococcales bacterium
CCCACAGCCAGGGAAGCAGGGGATTGCTGGCGGCCAGCAGCAGGACCACGGCGCCCAGCACCCTCCAGACCAGCGGCCCGGCCAGGAGCAGACTGGCTGGCAACGCCAAAGAGGCAATCAGGACCACAGGAGACCGGTGCCAGGGTTGCAAGGCGATGGCCACGGCTAAGGCCAACGTGGCGCCCCTCCAGACCTGCGACAAGATGGTGGGTCGGATGAGCAACGCTGGAAGGATCAGGGCGGACAACGCCAGCACCACCGATACCTCGCCCAGCAGAGGGTCAGGCCAGAAAAATTCGCAGATACCTGCGAGCAGGGCTGACAGGGCAAGGATGGGTGGGATGTGACGTGGGCGGGGCATCTGGGGCCGTCTACTCTTCGACTATGGGGCGCAGGAGCGGGAACAGGATGACTTCCTTGATGTTATCGACTCCCGCTGCCAGCATGACCAAACGGTCGATTCCAATGCCCTCGCCCGCTGCCGGAGGCATTCCGTATTCAAGGGCGCGAATGTAGTCGTCATCAATACGCATGCCCTCTTCATCCCCGGCCAGCCTGGTTTTGGCCTGGGCCTCGAACCGTGCCCGCTGGTCTCTGGGGTCGTTAAGTTCCGAGAAGGCATTGGCGATTTCCCGTCCGCCCACAATCAGTTCGAAGCGATCCACGACGTTGGGATCCTGGTCATTTCGTCGTGACAAGGGCGAGACTTCCACGGGATGGCTGGTAATGAAGGTGGGCTCCATGAGCCGCTCTTCCACGCACTGGTCGTAGACTTCTACTTGAAGTTTGCCCAGGCCCCACTCGGGCTTGACGGCCACGCCTTTGGACCGAAGATAGGTCGTCAGGGCGGCGGGGTCATCGGCACTCTCTTCAGGCAGTCCTCCGACTTGGACCAGCGAATCGCGCAGGGTCAGCCGGCGCCAGGGTCTGGCCATGGAGATCGTCTGGCCGTCGCACTCAATGTCCGTTTTGCCGATGACTTTCAGGAAGAGGGTGGAGAGCATCTCTTCGGTCAGGTCAATCAGGTCATTGTAGTTCGCATAGGACCAGTAGAACTCCAACATCGTGAATTCGGGGTTGTGTTTATGCGACAGCCCTTCGTTGCGGAAGTTACGGTTGACCTCGTAGACCCGCTCCAAGCCGCCGACCAGCAGCCTTTTCAGGTAAAGCTCAGGCGCAATCCGGAGGTACAAATCGATGTCCAGGGCGTTGTGGTGTGTGATGAACGGTCGGGCGTTGGCGCCACCGGGGATGGGTTGCATCATGGGGGTTTCCACTTCCAGGAAGCCTCTGTCGTCCAGGAAGTGCCGAATGAACTGAACCGTCTTGGAGCGAAGGATGAAGAGATCTCGGACCCAG
The DNA here is from genome assembly GCA_964442235.1 of uncultured Myxococcales bacterium. Lineage (GTDB taxonomy): Bacteria > Myxococcota_A > UBA9042 > CAIXZC01 > CAIXZC01 > CAYTWV01. The sequence continues at coordinate 1,360 of CAYTWV010000451.1, forward strand.
TCATTCATAAACAGGTCGACGTATCGCTGGCGGAAGCGCTGTTCGATATCTTGAAGCCCATGGAACTTCTCGGGCAGGGTTCGGACCGTCTTGGTCACCAACTCGATTTTGGCTGCATGAACCGTCAGTTCGCCGGTGCGGGTCTTAATCATTCGGCCCGAGACGCCGACCAGGTCGCCCACCTCGATGAAACGCTTGAAGAGTTCGTAATCGGCCTCACCGACCACATCTTGCTTCAAGTAGACCTGGATGGTGCCGGAGCGGTCTTTGATATGGAAAAACGAGGCTTTGCCCATGGCGCGCAGCGTCATGATGCGACCCGCAACACAAAATTGCTGCGGATTTGCCTCCAGTTCTGCGGCCTCTACCGCCTCGAATCGCTGTTTGAGTTCGGCGGAATTGGTGTTGGGCCGAAACGTATTCGGGAAGCCATTAAGCCCTGCGGCCTCAAGCTGGTCCAGTTTCTGGATGCGATTCAGAGTAAGCGGATCATATCCCTTTGCCATCTGTTCAAATTCTCCTAAGTTTACTAAGCCTAGAACTGCTCTTCGTAGTCTTCATCCGATTCATCAACATAGCGTCTGGCGATGAATTCGAGTTCAATGTCGTCCAAAACACGATCGCTGCTCTTGGCAATGTCCATGATGCGCCGGACGATGCTCTTTTTGGGCGGGAATCCATGTTGTTCAAGCCAGAACAGGACGTTGGATTCTCCGCTCATCTGGCCGATCTCGACTCGTTGCCGAAGTCCGAACATGGAGGCCGGAATGCCCGAGTAAATTCGGTCTGCAAGCCAGTCGGCGCCCAGGCGATGAGCCTTACGGATGGCAGCGGCATGGACTCCCGTGGAGGTGCGGAATGCGTCTTCGCCCACGACGGGGTAGTTCTTGGGCACTGGCCAGTGCATGGCCAGGGCGGCCTGCTTGCAGTACAGCACCATCTTGGAGAGGTCGTTATCGATGACGTTGAGCAACTTCATGTTGACCATAAGTTGGTCGATGGGGACGTTGCCGCACCGCTCGCCGATTCCCAGGGCGGTCCCATGCACACGAGTAACCCCACATTCCACGGCGTGCAGGGCATTGGTCAACCCCAGGCCACGGTCGTTGTGGCCGTGCCAGTCGATGCCGATGTCCTTGCCCATGCCTTGAATGACATTCTTGGTGAAACGAACCAGATTCTTCAGTCCATCGGGAGTGGCGTGGGCCACGGTGTCCGAGAGACAGATTCGGCTGGCTCCTGCTTCCACCGCCACATGGTAGAGAGGAAACAGTGTATCGGGTTTGGCCCGGGTGGTATCCTCGGTGACGAAGGTAACCGGAAGGTTGTATCGTCGGGCGAGTTTGATGGACTCCCGCACCAGTTTGTACATGCGGAAGGCTTCCCAGCCCTCGACAAAGCGGCGGATGGGGCTGGTGCCGATGAATGCCAGGACTTCGATGGCGATGCCCACCTTTTGAGAAATCTCGACGATGGGTTCCACATCGCGGTCCAGCGTGCGGCACGCACAGGCGGGGCGAATACGCAGCTTTGAGCGAACGATCTCCTGGCAGATTCCCAGCACATCGTCAACGGCTTTGGGGCCGCTGCCGGGCAGCCCTACATCGGCGTAGTCGATGCCCAGGTCGTCCATCGTGTGAATAAGCATGAGCTTATCTGTAAGGTTCGGATTGACAACAGATGGCGATTGCAGGCCATCCCGCAGGGTCTCATCAAGGATGAATATCTTGTCTCGTGTGATGGGGCCAGTGCGGTCGACGGTATTCCAGTCGTAGATGATGTCCTCGGGACTAATCCCATCCATGCTGGATCCACGAGGATCTTCCGGGGGGTCGAATCGGCTTTCGTCGCGCTCCATCCTGGAGACCTCCCTGATGCGGGTCCGAGCGTCTGCGGCGTGCGCCGCATCTAAGGGGCGGACATGCCCGCCCGACCCCGCTTGGAACAGGGTCGCCATCATAGCCGAGCGCCCGGGCATGTGCAACGAGTAACGAGCCGGATTCGACCAGTGCGGCCTGGCCCTTGACTTGGGGCAAAACGGACTGGAGAATGGCCCCCGGGTTGGTGTGGGGTGGCGCGGAAAAACGGGAGGAGGCGAGCATGTTCCGACACGGGTTGATGACTCTGGTATTGGGTGTGATGGCCAGTATCTGGCCCATGGAAGGGGTTCAGGCAGAGGGGTGCAAAGGGGCTTTGGAGCCGACGCTTCCCGGACAGTGCGGAACGGCCACCAAGGCCGGGTGCTGCGATGTGTTGGGGCGGGTTTGGTGGTGCGGTCCCGGAGGCGTGTATTGCATTGATTGCAAGTCGGATTTTCCATCGTGCGGCTGGAACCCGGCGGGCTACTACGATTGTGGGTCCTCAGAGGGAGAGGCCGATCCCTCGGGGGTGGCCCCGTACTCCTGCGACGTGTGCGGTCCTGAGTGCGTTGCCGGGGGCCCCTGTTCTCCTCAATGTCCGGGGGCGTGCGGCACCTGCGTTGATCCCGGTGCCACCTGTCTTCCCGAAGGGCTTTGTTATGTGCCTCAGTGTGAGGGACGTGAGTGTGGCGTGGACGCCAACGGGTTTTCGTGCGGTGCGTGTGAATCGGGCTATGAGTGCCAGCCCGACGTTGGGGCCTGTTTTGCGATCCCAACAGCGTGTCTGGCGCGCCAAGAGCC
>CAYTWV010000452.1:0-4016 GCA_964442235.1 uncultured Myxococcales bacterium
CTCAACTGCAGGGTGAGGCGCCGGTCTTCAACGACTACTACATCCCCGGTGGGGAGATCACCTCCACGGGACTGGACAAGTTGGAAGTGGCGAAGGTCAAGCAGGATGTGGACGATTGGACGGCGGGTTGGTACGGCGAGTTGAAGTTGGAGCCCTTTAAGGGGTTCTCGGTCACGCCCGGAGTCAGGCTGGACCTGCTGCGATACTCCAGCCGCAGTCACTACACCTGGGACCCCCGGTTAGTGGTGCGATACGCAGTGGCGGATTGGCTTGCGTTGAAGGGTGGCGTGGGCAAGTTCAGTCAGGAACCGGACTGGGGGCCCAGAAATCCCGAGTATGGGAATCCGGAGATTGACCCGTCGTGGGCCATGCACTACAGCGGCGGTTTTGAGTTTGACCTGGCCGACCAGTTGACTCTGGACGTGGTCGGATTCTATGTGCGCCGCTACGACTTGATCGTGCAGAGTAACGATCAGGTGACTTCCGGGGGATCCGTCGAGACGGTTCGTTTTCAGAATGCCGGCTCAGGCCAGAGCTACGGGATGGAGCTTATCTTGAAGTATAAGCCCACCAAGAGGCTTTATGGTTGGCTGGCGTATACTTTGTCCCGCAGTGAATTGTGGGGGTACAAAATCAACCCCGATGACCCGGACGCACCAATAGATTCTAGCGAGGTGTTTCCGAACATGTTTGACCAGACGCACATTCTCAGTCTGGTCTCTTCGGTGAAGTTGGGGCGGGGCTGGGAGACGGGACTTCGAATGCGCCTGGTGACCGGCAACCCGACGACACCCATCGAGCAAGGGGTGTTTGTGGCCGATACGGGGGTTTATACCAGCAGATCGGGGCGCTATCTCAGCAGTCGATTGCCGACCTTTTTCCAGGTCGATTTCCGGGTCGAAAAGGCCTGGACCTTCGAGACCTGGGCGTTGACCCTCTATTTGGACATTCAGAACGTGACGAATCACGCCAACACCGAGTTCCAGACCTATGACTACCGTTTCCGTGACAGTTGGAACGTGCCGGGGATTCCCATCTTCCCCAGCTTCGGCCTCAACGGGAGGTTTTAGCCATGGGAAACGTGAAGAAAATGAGTTCGGTTTCCACAACGCGTTGCCTGGGTGCAGCGCATCAGTCAGGGGCCCACTCCCTGACGGTCGTGGCACAGACACCCCGTGAAACTGGCATCCGATTGGTCCTGGTGTCTGCTTGGTTGGTGGGCCTTCTGGCGCTGGGTTGTTCGCCGGGGTTTGACGACATCACCGAGGTTAAAGATTTGCGGGCGCTGGTGGTTCAGGCCAGTCCTCCGCAGCATCTGATTTTGTTGGCGCCCGATGTTTTGTTTACCTCGATTACGGCGTTCAAGCCCCCTGTGGAACTGACCCAGTCCGTGGACGTGGCGGTGACGCTGCTGGTGGTGGATCCCAGCAAAACCGAGGGGGACGTAAAGGTGACCCTTCGAGCCTGCGTGTTGGGCGGGGACCGGCGTTGTCGGGACGATTACCCCATCGTTCCCATTGCGGACAAGTGGGTTCCCCTGGGCGAGTCCACCTTTGTGGCCTCTTTGCCACCAGACTTGCTTAACGGGGCCATGGAAGAAGATTCCATCAAAGGCATTTTTGGCGCTGCCGTGTGGCTGGATGGCGAAGTGACCGATGGCGTGACCGTGGAGCCGTTCCTGAAGACGTTTATTTTGATGACGGACTACTCGGGGGGCCAGCAGGCCCAGAACGTGAATCCCACCTTCAACGTTGTGGCAGGCGAAGAGGAGAAGGAGAAGGAGCTGGAGTTGAACGCCGAGGGCCAACTGGAAGTGGCAACGGGCGAAGAGGTCCGTTTTCTGCCGGTCATCCCCGAGGAGGAGCACCAGGACTTTGTCGTGTTCACGTTCACCCAGGGACAGGATCAGGAGCAGGCCGCCCCGGAAGCGGGCTTCGAGGAGAAGACCGAGGAGATGACCATTCGTTATTTCAGTACGTGCGGATCGCTCTCCACGGATTTTAAGTCAGAACAGACCGTGATCTTCTGGGAGAAGGACGACCCGCTGGAGGACAAGGATCTTTCGGTGAAGTGGACCGCTCCCGACGAAGCGGACGAGTGCCTGGTCTGGTTCCTGCTGGAAGATGGCCGCGGTGGCGTGAACTGGCTGGAACTGCCCGTGGTTGTGAAGTAGCCTCAGCAAGTTGACCTCCTGAACCCCTCGACGTTGCTCGGGGCAGGCCGCAGGGGAGGACCCGGGGTGTCTGTGCCACGACCCCTCGGCTCTGTTCGGGGCAGGCCGTGAGGGAGTGGGCACCTGCGTGTTGACCAGAATTGCTGGTGTTGGGGAGCATGAAGATGAGACACTCTTTGTTCCTGTTCGGCGTGGTTCTCTTCGGGGTAGGAGGCTGTCGTCAAGCCTCCACCGAGTCCGGTCAAACCGACGCGGCCTTGGATGGTCAGCTTCCGGATGGTGGGTCTGACCACGGCATTGACGCGAGTGACCTGGCTGTTTTCGACATGCGGGACCCGGGCGATGAAACACCCGCGGGCGATGTGGATGTAGCGGTGTTGGACATTCCCCAAATGGACGTGGCGCTCCCGGACGAGGTGGGGGGGGATTTGGACCCTGACGACGCGACCGATGCCGATGTGACGGTTCCCAAGAAAGATTGGAACCAGCGTTTTCTTGAGGCCGTGGAGCAGCATGACGAAGCGGCCCTGTTGGAGTTGGCCGCTTTTTATCGAGGGCCGGAGTGTGACGCCTGGGGGTGTGTGGTTCTGTCGTCGGTTCCCACCGAGGGGCAGGTGGCCATTCGGGGGTGCTTCAACCAGTGGCAAGAGGGGACCTGGATGACGCCGGTCCCAGAACTGCCGGGGTACCACTATTTTGTGGTTCCGGAGGCCACGGTCCAGGAGGTTTGTGAATATCGGCTTCATTATGGTGCGGACTGGCATGACGACCTTGATAATCCGTATATTCGGTTCTCGGATGTATCAATTAATAATGCAATCTATGCTCCAGGCATGTCCCGTTTGGCCAGGCTGAAGTCGGTCTATTCTGCGGACCTTGACAACTATCGTGATATTTATGTCTATTTGCCAAAGATGATGTTTGAGGATGCCTCGGCGGAATTCCCTGTGATGTACATGCAGGATGGCTTTAATGTGTTCAAGAACCCTTTGGCTCCATTTGGGTCATGGGACGTGGACGTCAGTCTGGACGAGTTGATCGACTCGGGGGCGCTTCCCCCCATTCTTGTGGTGGGCATCGATACGTCGGACCGGCTGAACGAGTACCTTTACTGCCCGCTGAGCGCCAACATCGGGGGTGAGGGGATTCAGGTAGACCCGAAACTGGATGAGTATCTGCTGTTTGTGGTGCAGGACCTGAAGCCGCTGGTGGATTCTTTCTATCCGACGTTGTCGCAGCGGGACTGGACCGGCATCGGAGGCTCTTCTCTGGGTGGGATTTCGTCGATGTACATGGCTTGGAAACGCCCGGATGTGTTTGGTCGAGTGGCCTCCTTTTCGGGAAGTTACTGGATTGGTGAGGATGAGGACAGTGTGAAGGGGGACGGGGGCATCTCATTCCTGGACGTGTTGGCCGACAATCCGCCCGGGCCGCAGCATTCGGGGCTGCGGATCTATCTTGATTCGGGGGACCTGGGGGCGACGACGTACCCCTATGAGTCCGATGCCAGGGTGTACACCGATTGGGTGCGTAACGCGTTGATTCGGTACGGCTGGTCTAATCGGCCGGAGTGGGACACGGATGGCGACGTCTTTTCGGCGCCGGCGGACCTGGCGATTTCCACAGCGGTGGGAGATGTACCCACGCTGTACTGGTCAAATACGCTTCCTGCGGGGTACGCCGACTGGGGCGGGTACCTGCGTCCGGACCTGGACTTGCTGCATCTTGTAGGGGTACAGCATCAGCACAACGAAGCGGCGTGGAAGGCGCGGTTTCCGGCAGCGATGCGGTATTTGTGGAAGTGAATTCTAGTACGAATCGCCCCAGGTTGCCGCCGTGTTTT
>CAYTWV010000453.1:0-4013 GCA_964442235.1 uncultured Myxococcales bacterium
GTTTCGGGCCTTGCAAAGCCGCTGCCAGGAACTCTCGAAGCAGGTTCCTCCCAATCGGCCTGAAGTTCAGGCCTTTTCCGTATCCCCGATGGGAGGGGTGCTGGGGCTGGATTCTTCGGTGATTCATTTGGGGCTCTCGAAGCTCGCCCCGGAATAGGGCCCTATTTCCAGCGCAGACTGAACGAACCCAGAGTCATGGTGAAGTGACCACGCAGCGTGTCTACACTGCGAATTCGGTCGGGATTGTCGTCCAGCCAAGAACTGGATTCGCGTGCCCGAACCATGGGGTTGTCCCCCGTGCGCATCTCCAATCCGGCACCGAAGGACATGTCGTCAAAGGCCTGATAGACCAACTCGCCTCTCACTCGATATTCTCTTACCGAGTTGCCCGAATACGAGTGCGCCAACGGAAGCCACCAGAACTCCCCCTCTAGACTCAACGTGTCCGGAAGCAACTGCAGCGCCAATTTCGGGACCAGATAGAAATAGCCATAATCGGCGTTACACCCTGCTCCGGCCGCCACGGCCAGTCGACCCGCAAAGGCACCGGTGTCGCCCCAATAAAGCAGGCCCAGGGCAACCCCCATGTCCACATCAAAATAGAAGCGGCCCCAGGTCATGGCGTCCAGCGCTGCCTGGTCTTTCACGATGGAGTCCTGCGCCAGCCATCCCATGGCCACGCCCACGTCGATGCCCATCAACGTCCCAAACCGGGTCTGCCCAAAGTAGCTGGCAAACCGGAATTGCGTCAGGAACATCGTCCCGTCTGCTTTGTAGGGCTGCGTCTCGGAAACCTGCGAGGAATACCCCAGGTTCGGCGCAGTCAGATCCACGCCGGCCCCTCCATACAGGAACGACCAGCGAATCGAATCGCTTACACCCAACGCCCCCAGATTCTCATCCGCACGCACTTCTCCGGCGCCCATCCAGCACGAAGCCAGAATCGCAACGGCCACAGAAGCACGAATGTGATTTCGTCTCATTCTCATGGCCGCCTCCTAGAACCGGACCCCGGCTTCCGCCTGGTAGCCCACGTCGTTGCTGAAATTGAACCCCGACAAAGTCGCTCCCCCTCGGACAAAAAACCGAGACCCGAGGTTGAACGTCAAGTTTGAGTGGAACGGCGCATCAAACTCCTCTCGGTCACCCTCGTCCGCCCCAAAGAGCCACAAGAAGTTCATGTCCCACTGATTGTCCAAATACAAGAAACTGGTAATAGGGATGACGAACCGGAATGGCATGCCCACATTTGTATAGGTGAACTCCCGCTGACCCGGATCTGCAGGCAGCGGATTCCCATTTACATCCACGCCGCCGGGTCCTGCGATGCCCTTCAACCGCTTGTCCATCAGACCGCCATAGATGCTGGCCCACTGGAATCCAAACTCAAATACCCAGTCACGCTGGTCGCCGAATGACCAACTGAACGGATACAACGTCAGCGAGAATCCCTCGCCGTTAGCCTGGTCCTTCAGGAAATCGGGCTTCAGGTAAAACCGCAAATCGAACTGGTACATGTTGGACGCCGTCGCATCGATGGCGTCATCCCGAGCGGCCGCTTCCGCAGCCATCTCCTCGGAACTCTTCATCCGATAGTAGTCCACCCGGTAGCCGTACCCATATTCAGTCCCCAGATACTCCCGGTCCGAACTGCCGACTGCCATCGCCGCTGCCACAATCATCGTCGCCAGCAACTTGCCGGCGATTCCGTTGCGCTCGTGGATTCGGATGCCGGTCAGGCTCAACTGATCCGAAGAGTTTCGGAACACATAGCCGTTATGCACCCACTCCGGAGACACCTCATACATCGTGTCTCGCAGCATTGAAGCATCTTGGGCCAGAACCGCCGTCGTTGGCGTCATGAACACCTGAAAACAAACAGCCACCGTCAACACCCAGAAAACCCATCGGGCCTTGAGCATGGACACCCCCTATTTCAGCGTGACCGAGCAACGATACGCCCCATGGGCGCGTCCTTCAAGATGCTGAAAGCAGGCAAATTGACTTTGAAGCTATTGGAGGCAGTGGCCGTGGTACTCAAGCCTCAGAAAGTTCTCTTTGGAGACAACCTTGCCCCAGACCAGTACGGACTGGCCAGCAGCGAAGGGCCCGCACGTCATGGCCGAAGCGATCAACCCGGTGCACCCCACCAAAGGGATTCCCGAGCCCCCCGAGGTCAGGGGCAACGCAGGCAACGTGGACTCGTGGTCGATCAGGCGCAACTCCGCCTGGCAGGCCACCGGAGTCCCCAAACACGACGGGGCTCCCATCTTTGACCAACCCAAGACCGCCACCTGCTCTCCTTTGTATGACGCCAGATTCTGAACCAACAACTGCAGCGGAACCGGCTGGTAACTGGTGGTATCGAACGAACATGTGGTTTGCTGGCAGGGGGCCTCCTCGATCTGCCCGTCACAGTCGTCGTCCAGGCCGGACCCGCACTGCTGCAAACCGCACCAGATACAATAGAAACCCAAACAAATGGCCCCTGCCGGACAATCCTGCAGCGTCTGGCACTCGGCACAATCCTGGGTACAGTTGCACGGGAACTCGGCTTCCCCACACACGCCATCCCCACATTGGGTGCAGCTTGATTGTGTCGTGGACAAGACACAGTCCATGGACGACCCGGGATCCCCTTCCACGGGCGTGACCCAGTTTTCCACCACCGGAATCTTCTGCGCAGTCCCGTCGCAGCACTCCAGCATGTTGGGTCCCGATGAACCCGTCATGATGCAGCCGCTCGCCAGGCAACAAACCTGCTCGAAGCGCCCCGCGCACGTCAGGTTGGAAACCTCATATCCCTCCCCGCAGGGCCCCGGAGAACCGTCGGGTTCCGTGTACACCCCCGCAATGCAAAACCCGCCAGCAAGCGTGCATTCATCGCTGACCACCTTCTGGCAATCCGCACTGTTGCATTCGGTCTCCCACGGGTAAGCACACACCCCGTCGTATGGTTTGATGCAGACCCTGGCGACGCCATCGCAGCAGTAGTCCGGACATGGGACCATGCCCTGACCGCATCCAGGCTCCGACGAGCACGTTGCCACGGGTTCCAACCCCCCGCAGCACTCTTCCAGGGGCCCAACCTTCTCTCCCTCTGGCTTGCAGTTGCCGCACTCTGGAATGGTAACCGACGAACACGAGCCGTCCTGGGGATTACATTCCTCCCGGGTACACGGATTTCCATCGTCCTGGCAGGTCGGTTGTCCCTGGCATTTCCCCCCCGAACAATGATCATCCCAAGTACATGGCGAACCGTCGTCGCACTCTTGCCCTTCGCTTCCGGACACCTCTTTGCACTCTCCAGCCTCACACTTCCACAGAGTGCAAATCCGGGCTACCCCCATGGAAAACTCACATTCCGAATCCAGAGAGCACTTCACGGGCTCCACATCCGGCTCCACGCTGTCCGGCGTCGTCGTGTCCGGTGTCACGGTGCCATCCTCTCCCCTCAAATCCGCTCCCCCCAAGTCCTCTGGAGCAAAGCTGTCCGGATAGGAGATATCGAACTTGCAGCCGCCGCACACCAGGGCAACCCAAACGGCCATAACCAATCCCCGTGACATGTCGGGCCTCCAACTCAGTCGTTCGAAAATGCTGGCCCCATTCTACTAACCATTCGCCCAGACCACAACTTAGGGCTCTCTTGGACACCCCCCACACGCCCATGCCGCCACCCCCAGCGTCGCTTCTTGGCAAATCCCTTGCACATCGAAGCCTTTCGGCGGTATCGTACGCTCCAAGTTTGTCTTTGGAGGGTTTGCATCCATGGTCCAGATCAAACGGCACGATGGTTCCGTGCCCGGTGGTGGCGAAATCAGTCCGCAGGAATTTGAGAAGATGCTCCGCGACACCGCTGAGGCGGATGTCGTCCGCCCGGGCGAGATGGTCTCCGGCCGTATCGTCTCTATCGGAAAGGAAAACGTCTTCGTGGACATCGGATGCAAGTCTGAAGGCATCATCGATATCAAGGACTTCCTGGACGACGGTGACCTCTCTGTGAAGGTCGG
>CAYTWV010000454.1:0-3716 GCA_964442235.1 uncultured Myxococcales bacterium
CGTCACTCGGCCGCCCTCAAGCAAGCTCAACAACTCGCCAAGCTCCATCACCGACCCGGTCAGACGATCCGGGGCCACATCGGGCACCAGCATGGAATTTGAGATATCCAAGACCACCGCCAGGTCGATGCCCTTGCCCTGCAACTGCGCCTCTTCGGCCCCGTATTGCGGGCGCAACGCCGCACCGCCCAGAAAGACCAGCCCGGTCACCCACAACACCCGCTTCACGGCCCGCCGCCAAGGCGAAACCGATTGCATCAACCGGGCCACCAGTTCCGAGTCTCCCAGCCGCAGCGCTGCCTGCCGACGCCACCAGGCCACCGCAAACAGCGCCCCAACGGCCACAGCCAGACCCAGCACCAGCAGGTACCAGTATTCGCCATACAGGAAGCTCAATTCCTGCGTACTCACGGCATCCTCCTGAAGTAGGTGTTCCGCAGAGCAAACTCCAGCAGGAACAGCCCCAACGCCAGCAGCAGTACCGGCATGAACAAATCCTTGTGACGGGCCAACCGATGTTCTACCCGCTCACTCTTCTCCAACGATTCAAACGCCTTGCGAAACTCCTCTTCGTCATAGGTCGCCTGGAAAACGCCCTGCGCAGCCGTGGTGATCTCTTTGATCTTTGCCTCGTCCACAGGTTCGTCGTTGGCCACGTACTGAGTCAGCCCCTGAAGTTTCATCAGGCGCCCGCCCATCATGGCCGGACGCTTCGTCTCGCTCCCGGAACCAATCAGGAAGGTGTAAAGCCTGGGTCGAGCACTCTCGGGCTGCTCACCCAGATACTTCGCCACATCCATGGGCTTCAGCTTGCTGGCGTTATCGTTACCATCGGTGATCAGCACGATCACCTTACCTTTGCCGTCGCTCTTCTCCAGCCGCTTGTACGCCTTGGCCAGAGCATCCCCCACCGCCGTTCGCTCGCCGGTAATCGTGCACCCGTTGATGCACGCCGGCTTCCCTTCCTGCCGCTCCATCGAGTCCAGCACCAGACCGTCAAGCTGCTGGAACACCGTCTTGTAGTCCAACGTCAACGGGAACTTCAGGTAGGCCTCCGTCGAAAACACCACCAACCCGATTCGATCGCCCTGGCGAGACTTCAGAAACTCCTTCAAAGTCTGCACGGCCACCGCAAAACGGTTCGGCACCTCCTGCCCTTTCATCTGGTATTCGGCGATTTCGGCTTCCGTTCGATCGATGTCGTTCATCGAACCCGACATGTCCAACGCAATCATGATGTCCAGGCCCTTGCCCAGCATCACTTCCACGTCCTCGGTCTGAGGCCGGGCCAGAGCCACAACCAGCGCCACAACGCCCAGTCCACGCAGGACCTCGGGAATCCACCAAATGTGATTCTTAAAACCGGCCCCAACCTTCCGCACCGCAGTAAAATTGGCGAACCGCAACGTCGGCGTCTGGCCGTGTCGGCGTTTGCGAAACGCCATCCACCCCACTACCGCAGGAATCAACAACAGCAACAGGAACATCCAGGGATTGGCGAACATCATGGCTTCACCTCCCCGGAACTCTCCACAACCATCGTCGTCTCGACAAACTTCCGCACCCGGCCTACGTCGCCGTCCGTGGACTCCAATGTCGGGACCACTTTGGCAAACTTCACCAGGTCAAAATCGTCCAGCATGTACTGCAAACGCTCAAAATCATAGTTCTTCAACTCTTTGCCGCGCATCAACTGCATCAGTTCCGTCGTGGTCCGATCCAGAGAATCAAACCGCCACCTGGACCCCAGGTACTCTCGTAGAATCTCCGAAAGCCCCACGTAAAACGCCATAAACTCGCCCTTCAGGGGCAACGCCTCTTTGTCCAACTGCTCCAGCCGCTGGAACGCCACCTCATGGGCGGGGCGGGGCGGAGGGGCCGGCTTCGCCAGAACCTTCGCAAATCGCTTCCGAACCAACAACGTCACCAATACGGTCAATCCCACCACACCCAGAACCACCAAAGACCAAATCAGCAGCCAGTTCGTCTCGACCACAGGCACCGGGGACAACTGGGCCGATGGCTCGGGATTGTTCTCGTTGGGGAACAACGTCCCCGTACTCATCTTCACCACACCCGCTCGAACCGCTTCCCGGGTCCCGTTGGGCAGCAGAAGCGACAGCGTCACTTCAGGGATTTTCACCCGCCCCGCCCGAACCAGTACAAACGGCACCGTCAGCGTCAACTCCTCGTTGCCATCTGCTTCCGGCTTACGAACCAGGCTGACTCGCTCTTTGGAGATGGCAGCACCGTCCCCCAGATTTAAGTCCGCAGGCACGTCCAACTGCGCACCGGCTGGCACCTTCACCACCAGACGATACTCCACCTCCTGGCCAATGGTCGGCAACTCCTCGGGCATCACCACGGCCGCATCGGCCACCCGGGTTGCAACCACCTTGGCAGGCTCGGTCCCAGCCACAGCCCCCGCACTTCCGGCAACACCTTCGGATACACTCCCGGAAGCTCCCACGGAAGCACCGGCCACACTACCGGCTACACTCCCCGAAGCTCCCACGGAAGCACCGGCCACGACACCCGCAGCAGTCGCTCCCTGGGCTCCCCCCGAAGCCCCTGCCGTGCCCCCAGCCCACGCTGCCGAGGCCACCAGGACCCCCAATACCCAGAACGCTAGCGGCAAGACCAAACGTCGCATCTCTAAAACCTTTTGGCTCTTCGCTGAAATAGTAAATTAAACTGAGGAATATAATCTTCCTTGTCGGTCCATACCTTCAAGTAGTCCAAAGACAGAGTCTTGAACAACGACTCCATTCGGGCTCGCTGCGCAAAGGCCTCCTGCTCGAATCGTTTCCGAATCCGCTTGGAGGCCGTGTCCAGCCAGATGACCTGGCCCGTCTCGGGATCTTCCACCGGCACATGGCCCACCGACGGCAAGACCTGGTCCAGCGGATCCAGCGTCACGATGGGAATCACGTCGTGTCGCTGCCTGGCTATGGAAAGCGCCTTCTTCACGCCGGCCGCCCCCGCCTCATCCACAAAAAAGTCACTCAGCAGAAACGACACGCTGGTCTTCTTGGTGATCTTGGTCAGAAACTTAAGCCCCTCGACGATGCCCACCGAAGCCTCGCCCCGTCCCTTGGGCTGGAACGTCAAAATGTCCCGAATCACCCGCATCACGTGGACTTTGCCCTTCTTGGGAGGAACAAAATGTTCCACTTTGTCCGTGAAGATGATCAGGCCCACCCGGTCGTTGTTTCGAATAGCCGAAAACGCCAGAACCGCAGCAATCTCCGCAATCAGCTCCTGCCTGGTGCGGGACTTGGACCCAAAAATGGACGACGCCGACATGTCCAGAAGCAGGAAACAGGTCAGTTCTCGCTCTTCGGCGAAAACCTTGACGAACATCTCCCCCGTGCGGGCCGACACATTCCAGTCGATGACTCGAATGTCGTCTCCCTCCTGATAGGGACGCACTTCGTCGAAGTTGATGCCGTGCCCCTTGAACACACTCCGGTATTGCCCGGCCATCTGTTCATTGGCCAACCGAGTCGTCTTGATCTCGATTCGCCTCAGTCGGCTCAGCAGTTCCCGAGTCAGCATTACGGGACCTCAATCTGATCGAAGACCTGGCGGATAATCTCTTCCGGCGTCAGTTCTTCCGCCTCAGCCTCATAAGACAGAATCACGCGGTGGCGCAACACATCCATAGCCACGGCCTTGATGTCCTCGGGAATCACATACCCTCGGTGACGAAGGAA
>CAYTWV010000454.1:3726-3994 GCA_964442235.1 uncultured Myxococcales bacterium
GCATGCGCCCGGGCCGCCGTCAGCAAGTAAATCGTCGCACGCGGCGAGGCCCCATACGAGATCAGATTCTTCAACTTGTCCAGACGGTATTTCTGGGGCTCTCGGGTCGCAAAAACCACGTCCACGATGTAGCTCTTGATCTTGTCGTCCACATAGATCTGATTGACCGTCTCCGAGGCCTTCCGGATCTGCTCCGGCGTGACCACGGGCTTGATGGCGGCCACTTCCATGCCGGCCATCCGGTTCATGATCGAAAGCTCCTCTTCTT
>CAYTWV010000455.1:0-3389 GCA_964442235.1 uncultured Myxococcales bacterium
GGTGGACGGTCGTGATGTGCTTCCCCACATCATCGAGGTCGTGGACCAGATCAGTGGCCCGAAGAATATCCCCGACCTGGACTATCCCCCGGGATTCCTGGGGGCGCTGGGCATGATCCCATCCTCTTATGTCCGATATTTCTATCTCACGGACATGATGCTGCAGAAGATCATCGAAAAGCCCAAGACTCGCGCCCAGGAAGTTATGGAAATTGAGGAAGAGCTGCTGGCTTACTATCGAGTCGAATCCAATCAGGAAAAGCCGGCTCTGCTGAACGAGCGCGGGGGAGCCTGGTACTCCAGAGTTGCTGTGGAAGTGATGTCTGCACTGACCAAGGAAGAACCCGCCGAACTCATCGTGAATTGTCTTAACGCCGGGGCGGTGCCCGGCCTTCCCGATGACGCATGCGTCGAAGTCCCCGCTGCACTCTCCAAACACGGAGTCCGGCCCCTGCCCGTTGGCCCCGTCGAGGAAGAGATCTTTGGCCTGATTCGCCAGGTCAAGGCCTATGAGCGGTTGACCATCGATACCGCTCTGACAGGCGACTCCAACAAGGCTTTGCTCGCCCTTCTGGCCAACCCGCTGGTGGGCACGGCCGACAAAGCCGGCTGGATCGTGGCAGCGTTGAAGCAGCGCCGTATTCTGTAAAATCTGAGGCTCCCTCGGCTCTTCGAACCGCTGGGATTATAGGAGGTTCTCATGGCTCGTCTGGCAATCAATGGTGGTTCACCCGTTCGTACCCGTCCCTGGCCCAAATGGCCCGTCTATGGTGAGGATGAGAAGCGGAATCTGTTGGATGCGTTGGAAGCCCACGAGTGGGGCGGCTTCCCCGAGCCCGCTCCCCGCGCCCGAAAGTTCGCTGACGCCTTTGCCCGTTGGACCGATGCCAAACACGGGGTCTGTGTCTCCAATGGCTCGATCACGCTGGAAATTGCCCTGCGGGCCGGTGGCATTCATGCCGGTGACGAAGTGATTGTCCCCTGCCTGACCTGGGTTGCTACCGCAGCCTGTGCCATTCATGTCAACGCCGTGCCCGTCATGGTGGATGTGGACCCCAAGAACTATTGCATCGATTGTGATGCCGTAGAGGCAGCGATCACACCCAAAACCAAGGCTATCATCCCGGTCCACCTGGGTTCCAGCATCGCAGATCTGGATCGCCTGACCGAAATCGCCAAGAAGCACAACCTGTTGCTCATCGAAGACTGCGCCCATGCCCATGGCAGCAAGTGGCGTGGAAAGGGTGTGGGAGCGTGGGGCGACTTCGGTTCGTTCAGCTTCCAGTCCTCGAAGATCATGACAGCGGGCGAAGGGGGCTTCATCACCACCAACGATCGCATTCTGGCCCAGAAGGTCCATTCCTTCGTTAACTGCGGCCGCAAGACCGAGGAATACAACGAGTTCCCGGGCACGATTTTTGGCTATAACGCCCGCATCACCGAGTTCCAGGCCGGCGTGCTGCTGGGGCAGTTGGCCCAGATGGATACCCTCATCGAAAAGAAGGAAGCCGCCGTGCGTTATCTGGGAGAAGCCCTCAAGAAGGTGGGCGGCTTGTCTCTGATTGAACAGGATCCTCGGGAAACCCGTCGCGGGATCTATCAGGTGGTCTTCAAGTACAATCCCGACGAATTCAAGGGGTTGCACCGTGACAAGTTCCTGGACGCATTGGAAGCCGAAGGCGTCGAGATGAGCGGCTCGTTCTACGTCCCGATTCCTATGAGCCCGCTGTTCAACGCTCGCACCGAGGACTACCCCATGCTTCGAGAACGTTATGGCGACGGGATCCAGGTCCCCGAGACCCTGCGTAAATTCAAGTTCCCGGTGGCATCCAAGGCGGCCTACGATGAAGGCTGTTGGCTTCACTATCCCCACCTGTTGGGCAATCAGCAGGATCTCGACGACATCGTCGAGTGTGTGGCCAAGGTCAAGCGCAACTGCGAGGAACTGCTGTGAGTGTGAAACTGAAACCCGTACCCGATTCGTTGTTCAGGCCGGAAACCCGGCACGTGGCTGTCTTCGCTCATCAGGATGACGAAACCGGGTACTTGGGGATCATGAAGCGCCTTGGCGCTTCGGCACACGCCGTCTGGGTCACCAACGGAGACGGGCTGGCCCCGTTTGAGAAGGCTGACCCGACGGAGTATGCCAATCGGCGCGAAAAGGAGTCCCGGGACGCCATGCACCTCGTCGGTTATTCGGACGATCGGTTGGAATTCCTGGGCCACAGCGAGATTGAAATCTATGACGATCTCAAGGCCATCGCACTGGTTCCGGCCAACCAACCCCTGCCTCCGGAGTTGAAAGAGCGACTCTTGAAACGCTCTCGTGCCATCCAGGAGCGCATCGCCCAACGAGTGGCTGGCGCCGACGTAGTCTGGGCGCTGGCCTTCCAGGGCGGACATCCCGAACATGACTTGTGCCACTACCTGACCTTCAGGGCCGTTCGAGAGGCTCGACGCGCAGGGCGAAACATCGCCTTCTATGAATTGCCCGAATACGAACTGCTCATCTTCGTGCCTCTACGCTTTGCCCCCTGGAGGTCCGGCGACGGCCACGTCATCGAACTGACCGAAGACGAACTCTCGTTGAAAGAGCAAGCCATGGGGGTCTATCCGACACAGCAGAAGATCATTAAGGCCTTTGGAAAGCTCATTTCGGTCTACGGGGCCATCTCGGCTTTGCGTTTGAAGCCGTTCAACTTCAAGAGCTTCTCCAGGCTTGAGTATTTTGCCCCGGTGCCCGAACGGGACTATTTGCGATCCACCCACGGGACTCCCCATTTGGATTACCTGCGTGAGGAGCATGAGGGGACGAGGATCCGCTTCGACACCACCGTGGCCCGCTGGATCGCCCTTCTGGAGTCTCAGCAGTAGGCCATGCCCTTCCCTGGACCGGCGGCCCGGACTTGGTCAACATGAAGCCCTTTGAGCCAAAGTTGATTTAGACCCCGTCCCGGGTGAATAGTTCCGGAGTCGTGGCGTCCCTGGGCACTCATGGTCGATGCTAGGAGGTGTACCATGCATCGTTTTCTATCCTCCGCAGTTCTTTTTCTGGCGCTGAACATGGCATTTTCTCCTTTGGCCGAGGCCCGTGGACGGCCAGGCGGAGGTGGAGGCCGTCCTTCAGCAAGCCGGCCCTCTGCCAGCCGACCGGCCGCTAGCAGACCCTCCGCTAGTCGACCCTCGGCCTCTCGTCCGGCGGCCTCTCGTCCGGCGCCCTCTCGGCCCGTAGTGTCGCGCCCGGCGCCCTCTCGTCCGGCGGCGACCCGCCCTGCGGCAAGCCGGCCGACTCCCTCGCGGCCGACGGAGATGCGTCCTGCGGCCAACCGACCGACTCCCTCGCGGCCGACGGAGATGCGTCCTGCGGCCAGCCGACCGGCCTCCAATCC
>CAYTWV010000455.1:3399-3993 GCA_964442235.1 uncultured Myxococcales bacterium
GGTCCCGGCGCTTCTTGTCGAGGAGCGCCTGCACCGCCGCCTGCGGTCCGGCTTCCACGGTGGCGGGGTCGAGACCCTCCTTCGTGAGCGCGTCCTTCAACCGCTGCTTGTTGCGCGCACCGACGAGGCTGTTCACAACCTGCGTCCCGCCCTGCTGCGTCTCGTCCCGCCCAGGCCAAGCCTTCGGCGTCTCGTCCTGCTGCCAACACGCCAGCCCGGCGCCCCGAAGCCAAGCCCATGGTCCCCGCTTCCAATGAAGCAGGGCGCCCCGGGCACAACAAGCCTTCGGCATCCCGCCCCGCTGCCCACCAGGCAGCCTCTCGTCCCGCAGCCAGCCACGGCTCCAAACCGGGAGCCCAGCGCCCCGCTGCCTCCAAGCCGCAAGGCCCTGCGGGAAAGCCAGCCGCCGGCGCCCAACGTCCTGGTCCCCAGAAGCCGGCTCAGGCCCACCAGCCCCGCCCCGGTGGTCAGAGCCCCAATGGCAAACCCGCCGCCGCTCGGCCTCCGCACCAGAAGAATCCGGCCCATGCCCAGAATGGCAAGCGGCCGGCAGCGTACAAACCCAACAAAGGCGGTCATGCTGGGCACGCTGGC
>CAYTWV010000456.1:0-3979 GCA_964442235.1 uncultured Myxococcales bacterium
GCCACAGAGGAAAACCTCGTCCCCGCCACCCCGGTCATCTCCCGCTCCATCCCCCTTGCCCCCGACGACCTCAGGCCACAACTTCCCCTTGGCAGGAGGCCCCATGATTGGTGTAAAAAGTCTGCTTGTATGGATGGCGGTGTTGATAGGCGGGGTCCTGTTCTCGTGGCACGCAACCCAACCCGAAGCCAATGAACCTGTTGCGGGAGAACCGACGATGAGCAAGAAGAAGCTGACTCCGGAAGAAGAGCGGGTGATCTTGCACAAGGGAACCGAGCGCCCCTTCACGGGAAAGTTCTGGAACCACAAGGCCGAAGGCACCTATCGCTGCAGGCAATGTGGGGCGCCGCTTTTTGCCTCGGATTCCAAGTTCGAGTCCAATTGCGGCTGGCCCAGTTTTGACCAGGCGCTGCCCGGAACCGTAAAAGAAGTCCCCGATGCCGACGGCCAGCGAACGGAAATTGTATGTGCTGCGTGCGGCGGCCATCTGGGCCATGTCTTCCGAGGTGAAAAATTGACGGACAAAAACACTCGCCACTGTGTGAACTCGGTCTCGCTGGAGTTTGAACCCGTCGCACCGCCCCATGAGATCGCCTACTTTGCCGGCGGCTGTTTCTGGGGTGTGGAGTACCACTTCGAACGCACACCCGGCGTGCTTTCTGCGGATTCCGGGTACATGGGCGGCGACCTGGAAGACCCCACTTACAAGCAGGTTTGTGCGGGCGACACAGGTCACGCCGAAGTGGTCAAGGTCACCTTTGACCCCACGAAGGTCTCCTACGAAACCTTGGCGAAGCTCTTTTTCGAAATCCACGATCCGACCCACTATAACCGTCAGGGTCCCGACGTGGGCGAGCAGTATCGCAGCGTCGTCTACTATGTGACCGAAGAGCAGAAACAAATCGCCCAGTCGCTTATCGAACTCCTGAAGGCCCAGGGGCTGCGTGTGGTGACCCAGGTCACGCTGGCGGGTCCCTTCTGGCCCGCCGAGGAGTACCACCAGGACTATTACACTCGCACCGGCAAGGCCCCGTACTGCCACATCAGGCAAAAACGATTCGGGGAGTAACCGGGCCGCCCGATGGACGAGGGACGATGGACGAATCCCCTCTCCCGACGGGAGAGGGTAGGGTGAGGGCGAGATGGACGAGGCACGAGGGACGTCCCCGAACACACCCCCTTCTTGAGCGCCTCAGCCAAATCGTAATGCAAATATCGGCCGATGGAATCGATTGACCGGCAGCATCGGCATGGATAACATCACGCCATCGAAATCATGAAATCGGGACGCTTGAGCAGGCGTTCCACTGCAAGTCGTTTTGCTTTGGGGGCATTCAGGCAAGGCGGGATATGGGAGGGCGCGATGAACGACGTGATTCTGCATGCGTTTGACTGGCCATTTGACAAAATTTCCGAACATGCCGAAATGATTGCAAAAATTGGATATGGGTCCGTTTTGATCTCCCCTCCGCTCTATAGCCGGGACGACGAAGGGGGCAAAGCCTGGTGGAATCGGTATCAGCCAAAAGACTATCGCATCGTGCGCTCGTTCCTGGGGGACAAAGCCAGCGTCGAGAGAACCATCGCCAGTCTGCACCGCCATGGAGTGCGGATCTACGCAGACGTCGTTTTTAACCACATGGCCAACGAGCAGCGCAGCGACCGACTCTGTTTCCCCGGACAGGCGGAGCTAGAGCGATACAGGCAACAGCGCAGCCAGTTCGAGAAGGACAAACTTTACGGAAACCTGGACGAGGGACTTTTTGTGGCGTCCGACTTCAACCTGGATGGGAACATCGAGAATTGGATGGATGCCCACGAAGCCACAGAGCACTCGTTGTCGGGGCTGCCGGACCTGGACATGGCCCCTCGAGTCATTGATCAACAGCGGGCCTGCTTGCGGGCTCTTAATGCCATGGGCTTCGACGGCTACCGGGTGGATGCCGTAAAACACCTCCCTGATGCCCACATCAGAACGGTCTTTGAAACCCCTGAGATGGCCGGCAAGTTCATCTTCGGCGAGTCGCTTACCTCCAACGACGGCGAGGAGCGGCTGTTCCTGTGGCCGCTTCTGAACAACACGGCCATGGCGTTTTATGACTTTCCCCTGCACGAAACCCTCCGCAAAGTGTTTTCGCAGGGGGGAAGCATGCGGGAATTGGTCGACCCGGCGTCCTATGGTCAAGCCCTGCCCTGGAATCGGGCCGTAACGTTCGGCGTCACGCATGACATGCCCAATAATGATGGATTCCGGGGCACCATGCTGAGCAAACAGGACGAATTCCTGGCCAACGTCTACTTGCTGGGGCGAGACGGCGGAGTCCCCATGGTCTATTCGGACCTGAATCCCAGTGCCCAGGCTTATCCCCAGGACACGAACCGCTGGGCAGATTCGTGGCGACGCCCCGACATTACGGGCATGGTCGCCTTCCATAACGCCACCCATGGGTTGGGACAGCGTTCGCTGTGTGAAGGGGACACCCATCTGGTATTTGCCCGGGGCGATCGAGGCATCGTTGCCATCAACAAGTCGGACCGTTGGCAAAGTGCCGAATTCTCGACCCAGGGCCTTCGGTTGGGCAAATACCGGTGCATGATCCACGGCCATCACATGGAGATGACCTGGGAACGATTCGCCGTTGCCATTCCTCCACGCCAGGCTCAAATGTGGTTGGCCATTTAGGGGGACCCGCTCAAAACCCCTCCTGCTCGCACGCGCACGCTTTGCAACCCTTGACTTCGCACGCGCCATATGTTTGCCTTCCGCGCTGTACTTCGGTTCGACCCAGAACCGACGGTCTTGGGAGGTTACGATGGATGTTGCCCACATGCGTCAGGCGCATCGGGTCCTGGCGGATTTTTCGTTCGACAGCGTTGAGTTGCATCGCGGTTATGCCAACCGTACCCTTCGGATTGACGTAGGGCAGAACCAGTTTTCCATCGCACCGGTCACGCAGCAGATGAAAGACCTGTGGGTCGGCGGCAAAGGCTTTGACCTGTGGCTGATGTTCCAGGAGATCAATGCCAAGACCGATTGGGATAGCCCCGAAAACCCCATCTGTTTCTCCCCGGGGCCTCTGGGTGGGCTGATGTCGTTCCCCGGTTCGGGCAAGACCCTGGTGACGACCATTTCTCCGTCGACGCACTCGGTCATGGACTGCAACGTGGGCGGCTATTTTGGCCCATACATGAAGTTCACGGGGTTCGACGCCCTCAGCCTGGTGGGCAAAGCCGAAGAAGAGGTCGTGGTCTTCATCGATGCGGTGCACAACCGGATGACCATCGAGACGGCCCCCCACGAGAGCATCGACTCGCACCTGCTGGCCGAAGAACTGACCGAGATGTACGCCGACGACGAGATGGATCGGCGCAATATCTCCGTGGTCTCTGCCGGGCGAGGCGCCGGACACACCAAGATGGGAGGCGGCTGCCGCAAAACCGAATCGGACGCCATCCGAAACGTGGCTGCAGCCTGGGGCAACGACCCCGATTTTGTCATCGAGATGATGCAGGACATTCAAGAGAGCCGACGCTGTATCTCCAAGGCGACCCTGGACCAGTTGTGCCGCATCACCGGGGTGCCCAAAGCACGCCTTTATCATATCGCCACCTTCTATAAGGCCTTTAGCCTTAAGCCCCGTGGCGAAACGGTCATTCAGGTCTGCATGGGAACCGCCTGCCACGTCAAAGGCGCTGCCCGAATTGTCAGCGAATTCGAACGCCACCTGGGCATCGGCCAGGGCCAAACCACGGCCGATGGCAAGTACACCCTGGAAGCCGTTGCCTGCCTGGGAGCCTGCAGCATCGCTCCCGTAGTCAAGGTGGGGGAAGAGGTCCTCGGAAACGTGCAGGCACAAGACGTCGCTACCATCCTCAAGAAGCGGGAGGGCTAACATCATGGATAGCCTCAATAAACTGACCACGAAGGACCTGGCTGGCGTGGCCTCACAGGTCAAAGACGCCTGGCGCAAATACAAGG
>CAYTWV010000457.1:0-3978 GCA_964442235.1 uncultured Myxococcales bacterium
GCGTGGGCACGGAGTTGCATGTGACCCGCCGGTTGAACGTGGCCAACACCGTAGCCAGTGGCATGTTTGGAATTCGGTGCGTTCGAACCGCAAACTAGTGATGCTGGGGCCTTGGTGACCCATTTCGACGACGTGCCAGGGGGTGTCTGTGCCACGACCGTGAGGGAGTGGGCCCCCGATTGATGATATGTGCTAAGGCCGTGTTTGTGAGGGACTGAATATGTCGGTTACGGAAGCCGTGATTGTGGCAGCGGGGCTTGGAAGCAGGCTTCAGGGGTTGGGCGGCGGCGAAGTGGTCCTTAAACCGTTGTGCAAGGTGGGCGGAAAGCCCCTGCTGCGATGGGTCATGGAGAAGTGCGCCCGAGTTGGCATCCAGCGAGTGCATCTGGTCACGGGATTTGAGTCCGAAAGACTGGTCGCAGAAGTC
The DNA here is from genome assembly GCA_964442235.1 of uncultured Myxococcales bacterium. Lineage (GTDB taxonomy): Bacteria > Myxococcota_A > UBA9042 > CAIXZC01 > CAIXZC01 > CAYTWV01. Next base: position 428 of record CAYTWV010000457.1, read on the forward strand.
AGCAGTTGGCCTGTGGCGCTGGCCGTACGGCCTGTGTATAACCCCGATTTCAGGCTGGGCAATGGGATTTCGCTTTTGTGTGGGGCCAGGCAGGCCGCCTCGGACTTCGTGCTGTTGATGAGTGACCATCTGTTCCAGGACAGCACGCTCAAGATGATGGTGGAACGGGGCTTGGGAAGCGACGATGCGGTGCTTGGGGTCGACTATAAGGTCTCGACGGTCTTTGACTTGGACGATGCCACCCGAGTCAGGGCCGAAGGTGACCGAATTGTGGAGATCGGCAAAAGCATCCAGCCCTACAACTGCGTGGATACGGGCATGTTCCTGTTGTCTCGTCAGGCCACGGTAGCCAGTCTGGAAGCCGAAGTGGCTCGCCGCGGCGATGCCTCGATCTCTGACGCCATGCGCCTGTTCATTGGTCGGCGTTCCTTGGCAGCGCAGGACATCGGTCCAGCCCTTTGGCAAGACGTGGATGATCCGGCCATGTTCGGGCATGCGGACGAGTTGTTGGCGAAAGGCGTGTTCTAGACTTAATCGGAACGCTGCGGATTGGTTCTGGTGCGGTCCGCCGAATCCTGGTGCGGATGCCCCGTTCTCTAAAGCCCTATGATGATGTTTTGGCAAAATCCCATCAGGAAGAGTTTCGGTCCAGCGCCGGTATCCTTCACCTTGCCATACACAACATACAATTCCGTAGGCTGAATCGGCGAGCAGGCCGTGGGGTCGAAGGGGTCCAGGATGTTCAACAGGGTCTGTTTGCACTGCACCAAAGGATAAGCCGAGGAGGACGCGATCCAGATGCGTTTGCCGTTTAGGACCTCTTCCATGAACAATTGGGCGGTGCATGTGAGGCCGACACAACTGGGTGTGCCGATGCTCACACGGCCCACAAACGCGACGTCTTGATCGTTGAAGTAGGCTGGATTGGCCAGCAGAGCCCAAAGGGGGACTGGTTCATATCCAGCCGGCGCCTTGCTGCACTCTTTGGAAGCACAAACCGCCTCATCGGTGCTCTGATCACAGTCTTCGTTGCTGCCGTTGTCGCACACTTCGATGCCGCACTCTTTGCAGATCCCATTGGCGCAGCCCTGGAAGAACGGGCAGTCGGCAAAGGTGTCGCAGGCCAGGCAGTCCTCCGAGCAGTTGCAGGGGGACTCTTGCGGCTGAGCGCAGATCCCGTTGCCGCAAAGGGTGCAGACGAACTGGTCACCGGTGATGGAGCACCCCATACCGGGCTGATAGGGCTCTGAAAGAGCGATGGGGCTTAGTCCAGGGCAGCATCCCTCGCCCCAGGTGAAGAAGCCGGTTTCGTTCAGCTTGATGCAGGTGGGGGTCTTGAGACAACACACCTCCGACGTGGGGCAGCCGGAAGCATCAATGAACTCATAATTATCGGGACACTTCTGCGGAGGCTGGGATTGGGGCGTATTGCAGAACCCCTGCAGCGACTCACAGGAGGGAAGCGGAAGAGGGCAGTCCTGTTTGCAGTTGCAGAAGGTTTCGCCGGTGCCGCACGTGCCGTCTCCGCAAGCCGTACAGATCACTTCGATGGCCGAGCACTGGCAAACATCGGAGCAATCGGATGTGGCGCAGGTTTCGGAAGTGAGAGTGCAAAGAGGAACTGCCTGCAGGCCTTCGCAGCATTCGCCACCGAAGGCAGCGTTGTACCCGATTCCCTCTTGATAACATTGGCCACAGCCCGGGATAACGGGGAAATTGCAGCCATGGATGGGGTCGCAGGTGTCATCGGTGCACTGGTCATCATCGTTGCATGTGGCCCAGATCGTCGCCGTACAGAAGCCGTCCAGACACTTCGAGTTGGCGGTGCAGACGTCGCCATCGTCGCATTCGGGGCCGTTCACGGGGGTGTAGACACATCCCTGGTTCGGGTCACAGAAGTCGTCCTGACACACCACCTCTTTGCAGGTAATCTCCAGGCCGATGCAGTCGCCCTCGACGCAGGTATCCCCATCGGTGCAGGCGTTTAGATCATCACAACCCACGCTCATCGGGGAGGGGATTTCCGCACACTTTTTGGGGCTTCCGGTGCAGACCCACTGATAACACGGAGCCGGCAGGGGGTTGGAGAACTCACAATCCTGGTCGGTTTGGCATTGATCCGGTTTTAAATCGGGTGAAACGGTATCCAGATCGTCCGTATCGTTCAGATCTCTGATTTCGTCGTCCTGAATCTCTTTGACATCCAGGGCATCCGGAACCTGGACGTCGTCCTGAGTATCGATTTGGGTATCCGGGGGCAGGACCTGGTCAAGGCCCGAGTCCTGGTTTCGGAGATCCTCAAGGGGGGAATCGCCGGTGCGAGAATCGGTGAGGAAGGCGTCATCGGCGGGATAGGTGACGCCAAAGGTACAGGCCTGGGGGCCCAACAGCGCCATGGCCAGGGCTGGAATCGCTGCCAACCGGAACATCGTAAGGCTTTTCATAGGATCCTCCAAGAGAGGCCATTGTAGGCTAGGGCGCCCGAACAGGCAACCTCGTGCGCGAACAAAAATCGGTTGGGGGGGGTTGCAATTCGGGGCGTCGTGGAGTAGAGCTAGCCGGCTTTCCTATCCTCCAGGGCGTGTTGTACGGAATGGAGGTGGGTGTCTTGAGATTATGAACGTCAATGAACGGCGTTCGATTGGAGGTTGTATCGATGGAAAAGAAGGGAGTGCCGATTAAGCCGGCCAGTGGTAAATTGGGAATCCTGACTCCGGGCATGGGCGCTGTGATGACGACGTTTGCCGCGGGCGTGGAAGCGATTCGCCGTGGGCTTTATCCCCCGTACGGTTCGATGACGCAGATGGGCCACATCCGGCTGGGACGCCGTGACGAAAATCGCCAGCCCTTGATCAAAGACGTGATCTCTCTGGCCAATCTGGATGACATTGTCATCGGTGGCTGGGATGTATTCCCGGACAACTGTTATGAAGCGGCAGCGAACGCGGGCGTACTGACCGCAGAGCAGCTTGCTCCGTTGAAGACGTATCTTGAGGGTATCACGCCGATGTCGGCGGTGTTTGACACCAAGTATGTGAAGAAGCTGGACGGCCCGAACGTGAAGCGGGGCGGCACGTGGTGGGACAAACACCTGCTGTTGGTCGAAGACATTAAGAATTTCAAAGAGAAGCACAATATCGACCGTTTTGTGATGGTCTGGTGCGGCTCTACGGAAGTCTATCAGGCTCCGTCTGCGGTTCACATGACCATCGAGGCCTTCGAAGAGGGCCTGAAGAAGAACGACGAGCTGATTTCACCCACGATGGTGTATGCCTACACGTCCATCATGATGGGGATTCCGTTTGCTTTTGGTGCGCCGCACCTGGGTGTGGATGCTCCGGCGTTGATGGATCTGGCCAAGAAGAAGCGAGTTCCGATTTGCGGCAAGGATTTCAAGACGGGCCAGACGCTGATGAAGACCATCGTCTCCCCCGGCTTGAAGGCTCGTTACCTGGGTGTGGACGGCTGGTTCAGCACGAACATCCTGGGCAACCGTGACGGCGAAGTGTTGGACGATCCCGAGTCGTTCAAGAGCAAGGAAGTCTCGAAGC
>CAYTWV010000458.1:0-3973 GCA_964442235.1 uncultured Myxococcales bacterium
TGTTGTTCGAGCGACTGGCGAAGAGCCGTGACAAGGAGCAGGTCTTGGCTCTGGCTAGGCAGGGCCACGAAGTCACGGTTCCCGTCGACGTGATCATGGACCCGTTCGTCCTGGAGTTCCTCAACTTACCGGAGCGGCACACCTGGCTGGAACGAGACCTCGAGCAGGCTATCATCGAGCACATCGAAGACTTCCTTATGGAGCTTGGAAAGGGGTTCTGCTTCGTCGCCCGGCAGAAGCGGCTCACGTTGGACGGCGACCATTTCTACGTGGACCTTGTTTTTTACAATCGTCTATTACGCTGCTTCGTACTCATCGACCTCAAGCTCGGCAAGCTGACCCACCAGGACCTGGGCCAGATGATGATGTATGTGAACTGGTTCGACCGCTTCCAGCGAGCGGAGCACGAGCAGCCGACGGTGGGCATCGTTTTGTGCTCGGACAAGAACGACGCCGTGGTGAAGATCACGTTGCCCAAGGACAACCAGCAGATATTGGCCGCCCGCTACCAGAACTACCTGCCCTCCGAGGAGGAACTGCGTTCCGAGGTGGCTCGCAGCCGTGAAGAGATTGAGCATCGGATGGCCGTCGCGGGCAAGGAACCGGGGGATTTGGAAGGAGCATGATGCCCATCCCAACCTGGGGATTCTCTGCTCTCACCTATCCGTACATCCGTCGCTCTGCCGAGCCAGATGAAAGCCCAGCGGAAACGCTGGGCTTTTCTATTCAACCCAGCCAAATCGAGGCATTCGTGGCCGTCGTGCGGCTCTCCGCAGCCTCGTAGGCGGGAGTGAGAGGGTCGTGGGGTCAAGGAGGGCGCGACGGGGGCGCTCTCTGTTGGTGGTCGGTGACGCGGGGTTCTCGGAGAACGTACTCGAGAACTGGGCAGATTCCGTGTGAAGTTTGCACAAAAGCTTTGCTCAACAAATTGAGAACAGAGCTGGTTGAGTTCCACACAGCGCTCCGTTCGGGAGTTGCAGGCCGATTCCCCGCATCCGAAAGCGTTTCAAACTCCATAACCACACATCGTTGTCAACTGCCGACCCGCGCAGTATCCTTGGCCAAAACCCACGGAGGCTGGAATGCTGTCTGTTTGTCGATGCGTCGCGTGGTCCGTGTCGTCTGCGCTTCTTGTCAGTCTTCTCATCCGCTGCTCGGGTGGATCCGGCGATGGAGGGGATTCCAGTGAGCCCTACCATCCCTCGACGTCCACGGCCTATTCCCTGGCCGGCGGCGAGAAGCCGGAGATCCTTGACGAATGGCAGGTGATCCAGGGAAGCAACGGCTGGATTCATATCTTCGTTTTGAAGCACGTCGAGGAGACCTGCTACGACATCTGGACGGGCTTCGACTACCCCTGCCCCTCTTACTCCCTGGCCCACGTGGTCAGCAAGAACGGCGGGAGCAGTTGGATCCAGGAAGGAGCCTACGACGTGCTGACGCAATTTGCCGAGGGCAAAGCGGACGGCCTCACCTTTGCCGCGTCGGCGGGCTCTGATGGCGATATCTCCGGGGCCGTTCGGCTGATGCATGCAAGTCAAGATACCAACTACTACTACATGGTCCTATTTCGATGCCGCACGGATGGCACGACCGTGTTCAAACAGGTGAGCGGCCTGGCGGACGGCCTGGGAAACTCGGAGGAGAACATGACCCCTGTGGCTGTCGACTCCGATGGGCCCGGGGTTACGCTCTTGCAGACATCGGGGGGCGTGTACGCCCTTCGCTTCGATGGCTCGGTGACAGGGGAAGCGGCAGCCATGAGCGGCTCTGTTGCGGATCAGGCGGGAAGTCTGGTTCGGGGCGCCATGGCCACCGGGCCGGACGGTCAGAAGCATGTCGTCTTCTTGGACGGAGCCAGGCTCTTTGGAATCGCCGAACCGTTGGGCAACCCTCCGGCGTTCATCCAGATCGACACCGATGAACTCACCCACGACTTGTACTACTCCAGCTTGACGGATGGGCGCTGGTCCTCGCCGCAGCAGTTACGGTCGACGTGGTTGCGTGAGCACGACTTGAATGGCCAGGGGGACGGTGTCTCTGGCACGCTGCCTTGGGTGCGGGACATGATGGTCGACTCGGACGGACTGATCCACCTGCTGTTGGCGGAGTTCCCGCAGGCAGAAGGTATACCTTTTGGGAAGTTCCTCTCCCCAACCGGCTACTTGCTGCATTCAACCCTTGCGCCCAGCGACGGGGGGCTCACGGTTGGAGACGTCTCGTTTGTGGCCGGCGAGGACGCCGGGTTCGTCCGAGGGCCTGACGGCAAAGTCGGAATCCTGGCCCGCCCCATCGGAAAGGATGGGTTCCCCAGACCCCGACTGGTGGAGTGTACAGAGCAGGGATTGGGGACGATTCATACACTGCCAAACGACGAATCGGGGGACGCTCCATGGCAGGCGCAAAGCCCTAAGACGTTTGTCTGGGTGGATGCCGACCACGTGGGTGCTGCTTGGGCAGACGGCGGCAAGTTGGTCTACGACAACCTGCCTTTGGCGGGCGAGACCCAAGCGGACTCACTGTCGCAGGACCCCGAGCACAGTTGGACGGGCATGGGCGTGGCGGCGGTGTTCGATGCGCTGCTAGGGGGCACGTCGGCCACCTCGGAGGTCAAGTGGGGATTCGACAGCGACGGGGCAACGCCTGACGTGTCGACTGGCCCCTTGCAAAAGACGTTCGACTCGCCGGGATTCCGGCGGGTGGCCTCTTGGTTCTATGGGGACAACGGAGAGATCCTGGTCCACGAAGGCACCGTGGAAGTCGCCGACACGGTTCAGGGCGCCTGGTTTGAGCGAGGCCCCAGAATCCAGACCGATGTGGATGCCATCTACCTTACAAATAGCGATGCCGTGTTCACCGTCAGGGCGCCGGCAACTCTGGTGGCTCTTCAGCGCATGTCCAACCGCTATCAGGAGATCGGCTCCTTCGATGTCAACACCAACGCAACTCCTGGAATGGCCGCCGAAGCCCGATTGAACGGCATGGAGTGGTGCGGAGAGAAGAGGCTCTGCCTGCGAGTCGACTACGACGGGTTCGTGGCGATGGATGTGTCGGACCCGACCAACATGAAGGAGTTGGGCCGTTCCAGGCTGACGACGCCCGGTTTCTACCCACTTATAGCGGATATGGCGGTGGGCACGAAGTTCATCTATGGTAATGACCAGATGTGGTTATATAAGTTCGATCCGGAATACTACAACGCTTCGGGTCCAGCCAACCTGATTGATATCGCTTCCGTCGGGCAGGCCAAGTTGGCAATTATGCAGGACAAGTATCTGGTGGTTGCCAGTCTTGGGCGACTGGTCATCATGGACGGCGAGGTTTTCCCGCCCACGCTTGTCGGCGAGATGACTCTGACGAATTTCAGCAACGAGCCCATGGTGCAGGTGTCCGGTTCGCACATCTATCTGTTCCATGGCGGAGCCTATCTGGTGGATATCGATGCGACGGACCCCACGGCGCCGACGATTGTGAGGACGCTGACGTTGTCCTACTCCTATGGCGCAGATTTCGATCGGGTGTGGGTGGATGGCACCACGGCCTGGGCGCAGCGCTTCGAGAACACGGGGCTGGCAGAGAAGCCGCCCGCCTTGCAGCTCTTTGACCTGACCGTTGATCCACCGACGGAAGTGGCCCGCTATTGGGAGCCCATGCGGTCGCATTTCGGTGGTTCCGGATTCCAGATGATTGAACCCAACCACTTCCTGTATCTGGCCAGCCAATACTCCAATCCACCCGAGTACTGGCCCGGCGCTGTCATGGGCCAGGGATGCCGCGTGTTTCGGGAAATCTGGTTCCATCCGGGGAAGTGAAGCGCTCCTCGCAGGGCCCATCAAGCCGTTGTCCGCAAATATCCATCCGGCCCGCGTCATGAGCCCGACGAACCGCAAATCGTGGTCAGCCCAACTCCAAAGTGGTTCAAGGGGATGATAGAAACGGCACTCGGATGGTCGAATTCGGGCGTGGTGGCGCC
>CAYTWV010000459.1:0-3972 GCA_964442235.1 uncultured Myxococcales bacterium
AGGGCCGTCAGTTTCGCCTCGTAGTCCGCTTTGGGACATTCCCCTGCCCAAGCCAACGAACTACTCATGAGAATAAATAAAAGTGAAAATAAAACGCGTTTCATGGTTCGCTCCGTGTTTGGGTACTCGCCCTCACAAAACTCGGCCCTTAGTCCACCAGTTCAATGCCAAGGCTTTCAAGCAGTGAAATGGCCTCGAACCGGCTAAATTTGGCTTTGCGCACCTGATTGTTCAAGACGTCAATGCCATAGTTCTGGGCCTGGGCGAAGTTGGCGCCCGTCAGATTCGTCTGGCCAAAAACCGTATTTTCCAAGTCGGTGCCGAAGAAGTCAGCCTGGCTCAGATCCGCATCCCGAAAATCCACCTCGTGGGCCCGACATCTTCTTGCCACCATGCCCTTCAGTTTCAGGCCCCAGAACGAGGAATCATCCAGGATGCACTCGTGGAACTGGAATACCGAGCCCAGAATGGGGGAACTCCAATTCGCTCGGGTCCAGTCGATGCCCAGCAGTTTGCTCTCCCTGAAAACCACGCCGCCGAACCTGGTGGTTGTCACCCGCATAACACTCAGATTGCACTTGATAAATCTGCAGTCAGAGAAACGGCAACGAGAAAACAAGGTCTCGCTAAAATCGCATTCTATAAATGTACAATCATCGAACTTCCGGTCTGCGAGTTCCTTTCGTGAAAACGAGATCCCCGTGAACGTCTCGGATTGGTATTCCATCGGCCCCGTGTCAAACGCACCCATCCCCTACCCTCTTTGGTTGGCCCCAAATGGCTGGCCTACTCAGATAGCGCCTGTGGGGCCCGTTCGTCAACGACTTGGAGAGGCAATGGGCCTGGTTTACTCTGTGGGCAACTCCGCCAAGGTGGTGTAGGGTACCCCCGTTGTGGGCCCAAAAAACGGGTGGACGGGTTGGTTTTGGGAGTCGTTGCACGGATGAGGATCTCACACTCCACATTTCGGTTGGGTTACAGCTCCTGTTGGGCCGGGTTGTTTTCTCTCCTGTTCGGCATGCTGGCGCTGATGGGGCAGGCCCGTGCGCAGCAGGGCCCCGGTCACGAGTTGCCCTTAAGTCAAGACTCTCAGCCGTCACTTCTGGCCCCGGTCGAGCGGTCGGAACCCACGACCGCACCGGTGGGTCCGATGACACATCCCCAGGGACCAGGGCCCATGCAGTGGCGATTGGGGGTTGGCCTGGAGCTGGAGATTCTGCCGCTGGTGCTGATGGAATCCGAGTTTCGCTATCTTCCCAGTGCGGACGTGGCCTTCGAGTTCGGGCTTCCGCATGGATTCGGCATCGAGGCCGAAGCCACTGTACTGGTGGTAGACAATCATCTGGCCGTGGGCCCAAGCTGGTCTGTAATCACCGGGCCGGTGACCTGGGGTGTGCGAGATCTGCTTGGCTTGACCTTTGGCTGGATTGGCATTTCGGCCTTCGATTCGCTGGCCTGGGGGCTTTCCAACGAGCCCGGGTTTACCGTGGGTGTGGGCATCGACGACAGTTATGTCACCCTGAACGTGGACATCACCCTGATTCATCGCCAGGAGTTCCGGATTGGGGACTGGGGGGTGGTGCACACAGGCTTCTACTGGGCTGGATTGGATTCGGGCCTGACAGTGGAAACTCCGGTAGGTGGCGGCATGATCAGTTATGGTTTGGAACTCTCGTATGCGGAACCTGATCAGCTTCTCTGGTTTGCCTTCTCTGACAACCCGACCAAGCTGCTCATCACTCGATTCAAGGCCAGCTATGTGTTTTGAACGACGATTTGAGAATTGTCTGGCCTGCATGGTCCTTCTGGTGGGGTGTGCTGCCAACGTGCCCATCCCCGAGTTTGGCGAGGAGAGCCTGCTGCGGGATTCCCAGGCGGTGCCAGCGGGGCACCTGACCTGGTTGGAGAGCATTCTTCGGGTGCAAGACCAGAGTGACAGTCGTTCGCTGCTGGGCGAGACCGTCGTGATCGCCGCCAAGGGAGGAGGCGTTTCCTTGTTCACGGGGACCGACGTGTACGCTGTGACCCAGGCAGGCTGCGTGGACCAGGGCAGTCGGCTGGTGCTGGAGGGCCACTGGCGGGAAGCGCATTCAACCCGTACGGGCCTGATTCAGCTATTCGTCGAGCCTGCCGAACTGGCCCAGGCGCTGTGTGATCCCGAGGCCTTGGCAGTGGACCCGACCGCCCTGCGTCTTTCAGGATGGTTACAGGAGTTGGGCGAGCCGGGGCAGCAGGACGTGGAACTGGATCAGCGGGCCCCGGCCAAACCCCACAACGACTTTTATGTAGTCGCCCATCGGGCCGGATGCCGGACCAGTGACGACTGCGGCGCCTCGGAGAACAGCATCGAGTTGATCCGAATCGCCGAGAGCTTCGGGGCTGACGCCATCGAAGTGGACGCTCTGAACACGGCAGATGGGATTCCGATCTTGTACCACGATCAGGCATTCAGTGCCCGTCTGGTGAAGGGAACGTACTGCTACGGCCCGGTCTCGGAGTTCACGTTGGCCCACGTTAGGGCGCTCTGCACACTGGAACACGGCGAACGGGTGCCGACTTTGGCCGACGCACTTCGGGCAACGATTGACGAGACCCAGTTGGGGGGCGTTTGGATCGACATCAAAGACGCTCGCAGCATGCCCGCCATCATCGAGGTCACCGAGGCCGCAAGAGCTTATGCTGCCAGCGTTGGGCGCTCGATAACCCTGCTTTACGGGCTCTATTCCGAAGAGACGATTGATGCGTATGTGGCAGCAGACCCTCCGGATGCCGCTCGATGTCTGGTCGAACTGAGCGCCAAAGACGTCATCAACACCGGGTGTCAGGTTTGGGCCCCCCGTTGGACCCGAGGCACCATGGTGGACAAAGTCGCCGAAGCCCACGCCCGAGGAGTCCTGGTGGGCTTCTGGACTGTCGACGAGCGTGAGTTCATCGACCATTTCCTGCTTGACGCACGGCCCAATGCCCTGCTGACGAACCGCCCATGGCTGGTCCATCACCGTTTCCAAACGCTGGGCATGTCTCCCCTGGGCCCGAAGGAGTTGCCCTTCCCATGAGCCGAAGCTGGCACACACCCTTAGTGTTTATGGCGCTGGCTTTGGCCGTCGTTGTGGCACTTCCGAGTTCCACGGCCGGGGCAGAACCCACCGGTCTTGGGGTAGGCCTCAGCGGCGGCTGGAACGTGGGGACTCAAAAGTGGCGCCCCTTCGACAACGGTGGATTGCTGGGGGGAAACATCAGCTTCGAGTCAGGCTACTTCCTGACTCCGGTCCTGTCCGTTCACCATGCGTGGCTTTCAAGCGACTCGGGAAGTGCGGACGTGGGCCCGCCTCTGGGGGTGGTCCCCGTTGAGAGCAATCTGCGTACGCTGGCGTTTCTTCTGGGGCCAGCCGTGGATTTGGGACCAGTACGTATCACGGCCAGCGTGGGCCTTTATTGGTTGATGGTGGAATCGACCGTAGATGACGTAACCATTGATCCCACGACCATCGCCCTGGGCTATGCCTTGACTGCGGAAGGCTGGATCTTGCGCTGGACATGGGGCCAAATCGGTGCGTTTGCCACGGCAAATTTCCTGGCCGAAGCCCAGATCGCCTATTTCGGGGGCGGAGTGGCCCTGCGATTGGATTTGGGGTTGAGCGACTGAACACTTCCGAGTTTCACACCTCGACGTGGCTTGGGGCGGCATGGGCCGGACCCGCAGTAAGGGTTTGGGAAGAGTGGAGGAATGACAAGGTCGGCCCTTGGTCTGGCATGCGGCGGCGATTTTGTGTAAGGTCGAGGTTCGTGCGATACATGTTGCTGCGGTAATGGATTCCGTGGGAAGCGGTCACGAGGTGAGGGTCATGAAGAGTTGTTTGGTGCGGGCTTTGCGGTCCAAGCTCGTCGTGGGCTGTTTTGCTGTGGCTTGTGTTTGGGGATGCAAATTCGAGGTGACCTACCCCGATTCCTTCGCCGTGCCAGCCAGCAACC
>CAYTWV010000460.1:0-1866 GCA_964442235.1 uncultured Myxococcales bacterium
TCCGCCCTGCTTAGTCTTTCGATTCTGGGATGCGGCAGCGACCCAAAGCAGCAACCGTCCGACGTAATGGTCGATAACGGACCTTCGACCGATGTGCCGGCCAGCCAGGATGGCCAAGGCCAGGACTCTGAGACCTTGGAAGTTCACGCAGACGTTCCAACGGGTGATATCCCTGTTCCCCAAATCGAGTTGCGGGACCTGGTCCAGTATGTGGACCCCTTCATTGGAACCCAAGGGCAAGGAAATGTGATTCCGGGCCCCAGTCTGCCTCATGGAATGGTGAAACTCAGTCCGGACACCGTGGTCGAGACGGGCAGCATTGATGCCTATGCCTGGGAGAGCACGGCTTTGCAGGGATTCAGCCACACCCATCTGCAAGGGCCCGGGGGCAGCGGGTATGGATATAGCGAGATTCTGCTGTTGCCGTTGGTCCAGTCACCACCGGAATCGCAAGACGTTTCGGCGACCTTCGACCACGCCCAGGAAGAGGCCTCGGCGGGTTATTACGCCGTCACCTTGACGGATTCCAAGATTCGGGCCGAATTGACGGCCTCGGCCAAAGCCGGTTTCCATCGATACACGTGGCCCGCCGGAAGTGAATCCTGGGTACTGCTGGATGTGGGCCACACTCGGGGACAAAGTCGGTCGGGCCGGATTGAATGGGTGGCCCTGAACGAGGTGCGGGGTTTTGGAGACTACACCGCCCACCCCATGATCAACGTGGCCATGAAGGTGTTTGGCGAAGATACCAGCCGCCGCAAAGTCTATTTCCACGCACGGTTTTCTAAGCCAGTTTCCCAGGTTGTGTTCCGCAAGAAGGGCGTGACCGTACCAGGCGGACAAGAAGAGTCCCCGACACTTATGGAAGGCCCCGAATTGAGTGCCGGGCTGCGGTTCCAGGATTTGGCCGAAAATACGCTGGAAGTGCGGGTGGGCATTTCGTTCATCGACGCCGAGCAGGCCAAAAAGAACATGGAACAGGAAATTGGCTCGGCCACCTTTGACCAGACTCGCCAGGCAGCATCCGACACCTGGAATGTTGCGTTGAACCGAATTCAGGTGGAAGGGGGAAGTGCTGAAGACCTGACCCGGTTTTATACTGCCGTTTACCACACTCTGCTGGCCCCCACGGATTACACAGAGGACGACCGCTACTGGATTGGCTATGACGGGGTCGGGAAGGTTCGTGAAGCAAAGGGCCGGCGATATTACTCCGACGACTTCTGCAATTGGGATACCTTCCGGACCACCCATCCGCTTCAAAATCTGCTGGAGCCCGAAACCGCCTCGGACCGGGTTCTCAGTTATCTGGCCATGCACGAAGAAGGGGGCTTGCTTCCCAAATGTCCCTGGCAAGCCACGGGCTACAATCGAATCATGATTGGCAACCATGCCTTATGCATCATCGCCGATGCCTGGCAAAAAGGGTTCCGCCAGTATGACTCGGATCTGGCCTGGCAGGCCATGTACAAATTGGCTACCACGGCCAACGAAGGCCACTATTTTACCGGTTTGACGGCTTTTTCCTCCGAGGGAACGCTGCCTTCCTACATCACAAAAGGGTACGTCCCCGTCGAGGACGAAGAGGTGGAATCCGCCTCCATGACGCTGGAATATGCGTACGGGGATGGCTGCATCGCCAACATGGCTCAGGACCTGGGCAAGACCAAGGAAGAGGCCCATTTCAGGGCGCGCAGCGGCAACTGGCGAAACCACTGGGACCCGCTGGTGGGCTTCATGCGTCCCAAACTGAAAAATGGAGACTGGCTGGAGCCTTTTGATGCCAAAAGCCAGTCGGGGTTTTGTGAGGCCGACACCTGGATCTATAGCTGGTTTGTGCCCCAAGCCCCCGACGAACTGATGGAT
>CAYTWV010000460.1:1876-3969 GCA_964442235.1 uncultured Myxococcales bacterium
CTTTGTGGAGCGCCTGGATGCGTTCTTCCAAGAGGGCCACTTCGATGTGTCCAACGAACCCAGTTTTCACGTGCCTTACCTCTATTCCACGGCTGGGCAGCAGTCTAAGGCGCAAGAACGATTGCGGCAGGTGTTGAAGGATTCGTTTGGAACGTCGCCGTCGGGGCTGCCTGGCAACGATGACTCTGGGGCCACCTCGGCCTGGTTTGTGCTTTCGGCGCTGGGAATCTACCCTGTAAATCCTGGAGACGGCCTCTATTGGATTGGAAGCCCGCTGTTTGAAAAGGCGACGTTGTATCTGTTCCAGACTGGAAAGACGCTGGTCATCGAGGCTAAGGATAATTCAGATGAAAATGTGTACATCCAATCCGCTACATTAAACGGTGTTCCTCTGAATCGAGCCACCTTGACCCATGCGGAACTGGTTGCCGGCGGCACACTGACCTTGCAGATGGGGGAGGTACCCAGCACGTGGCCAGCGGTTCGTTAGTAGCCTGCTGCGATTAGAACGCCGAAGTCAGAAATCGACAGGTTCACGGGGGCGTTGTCTTGCTGCCTGGCCGATGATAGCATGCCCGAAGTCGTGTGATTTTGGGGTGTCCGAATCCCACGCAATAACCCCCAGAACACGCCTGAAAAGGAGACGCCGTGAGACGTTTTCTGTACCCAATGCTCTTTGGCCTGGCACTCTTTGCCGCCGCACCGTCCCTGGCTCTGGAGGTTTCGGGAGTCCTTGCGACCGATTCGGTCTGGGCCAAGAAAGACTCGCCCATTACGGTGGAGAAGGACGTGACGGTGCCCCAGGGTGTGACCCTGACGGTAGAGCCCGGCGTCACCGTCCAGTTGGCAAAAGGTGTCTCTATTGTGGTCCAGGGCCAGTTGCTGGCTCAGGGCCAATCCGATGAACCTGTCCTGTTCACGGGTGCGGGCAGCGGGGACAACAAGGCCCGATGGAAGTCTGTGGTTTTCGAAGAGACAGCGTCGGACGCGGTTTATGATGGCGTGGACATCTACGCTTCGGGGTCCATTCTGTCGTTTTGCCACTTCGAAATGGCGACCAAGGCCGTCGTCCTGCACGGGGCGTCGCCCTACATCGTGGACTGCAAGTTCACGGACAACAAAACCGAAATGCAGATTGACTCGAATGGCGGTGCTGCCATTGCGGTGGATGGCGGAAGCAGCGCTAGGATTCGCCGCTGCACCTTCGAACGTAACGTGGCGTCCGGGTTTGCCTGGGGAGGCGCCGTCTTTATCGATTCCAGCAACCCGATTTTGCAAGACAACATATTTCGGAACAACTCGGCCATCTACGGTGGTGCCCTTTGCACTACGCTGGTGGCTTCCCCCATCGTGGGTAACCTCTTCACCGAAAATAGCGCAGTGGGCGCTACCACAAGCGAAGGGGGGGCCGTTAGTTTTGTCTCCACGGTGGCCTCGTTCCTGAATAACGTGGTCGAACAGAATACCTCTGTGGCCGATGGTGCCGGGCTTCACGTCTGTGTCGATTGCCATCCCCACGCAACCCCGTTTGTTGTGGATAACACGTTTGTGGACAACCTGATGGAGAGTGACGACCCCGCCCACGGCGCTGCCGGAGTGGGTGCTGCCTTTCTTCGCATGTTTGTGGACAACAATATCCACGGAAATCTCCGTGCTGGAAAACCCAGTGATTTTGGATGGTTCCATCCTCTTGTCGAGGGCTTTCCGCAGTGGGTTTCGAACCTGCTTATTGCTGGCAACTGGTGGGGCACCACCGACGCAGAGTCCATAGAAGCCACAGTGACGGACGGCCGGCAGATTCCCGATGTGGGGGTCGTGGAATTCGGAGAGCCCTTGGCGGGTCCCGTAGAAGCGCCAACGCCCAGAGTCACCATCACGACTCGCCGTCTTCGCTACGAAGATGCCGACGAGCCCATGCCCGTGTTCCTGACCTTGTACAACCCCGGTGCCGAAGCCGAATTCGAGCTTCGAATCCTGGTCCAGTACGACGATGGCCCGGCGTTTCCTCTGAATCTGCCGCTGGACTATCCTGGGGCGACGCAGCATCTGGGGGCGTGGCGAATGACCATGCCAGAGAACACCGTCTATTTTTC
>CAYTWV010000461.1:0-3958 GCA_964442235.1 uncultured Myxococcales bacterium
CGTCGTGGGCCGGCACGCCCATCACGGCACCGTCTCCGTAGGTCATCAGCACGTAATTTCCGACCCAGACCTCGACCTGCGCGCCGGTCAGCGGATGGGTGACGAACAGCCCGGTGGGCATGCCCGGGGGCACACCCTCCCAGCAAAGGACCACGTTGTACGAACTGGCCTGATACTCAATCCCCTCGTACCCGCGTGCGTCCACGGAGACCTTGCGATCCAGCTTTTCGGCCCGGATTGGGGCCATGAAGCGCTCAAGCCGCTCGGGGTCATGCTCTACCACGGTGACAAAAAGGCCCTGATTCACCAGGCGAATCGCCACTTCCGGAAGGCATGCCCGAACAATCAGCACGTTTCCCATGCGATTGTTCAGCTTAGGCAGCAGTTGCTCCACCGCCCAGGCTTCCAGCGCCAGGTCCAACGACGTCTTGGCCGATTCCGCCATGGGCTATTCCCCCGTGATCGCACGCTCGGCGATCTCTTTCTTGCACATCTCGATGAATTCGGGGACAGGCATGGCGCCCAGTTGCCGATTGCCTCGGGTGCGAACGGCCACCGCATGCGAATCGGCTTCCCGCTGGCCTACGACCAACTGATAGTTGACCCGGTCCAACTGCGCTTCGCGGACTTTCTTCGAAACGGTTTCGTTGCGCTCATCCAGCTCGACGCGGAACCCTGCGTCCCGCAACTCTTGGACGACCTGCTCTGCATAGGGCAGGTTCTCCAGGCTGATGGGCATGACTCGCATCTGCCGAGGGGAAAGCCACAAGGGAAGCTTGCCTGCCGTATTCTCCAGCAGAATGCCGATGAACCGCTCCAAGCTGCCCAGAATCGCCCGGTGAACCATGACGGGCTGATGCCTCTTGCCATCGGCCCCCTCATAGGTCGCATTAAACCGCTGTTCCGAAGGCATCGAGAAATCCACCTGGATGGTGCCGCACTGCCACGAGCGCTTCATGCAGTCACGCACGTGGAAGTCGATCTTGGGACCGTAGAAGGCCCCGTCGCCCGGGTTCAACTGGTACTCGATCCCCAGCGACTGAAGGGCGTCCTTCAAGGCCCCTTCGGCCCTGTCCCAAATGGCCTCATCGCCCAGCCTGCTGGCCGGTCGGGTGCTCAGTTCCACATGAACCTGGTCAAAACCGAAGGTCTTGTAGATCTCGAACACCAACTTCACGACGCCCGAAATCTCATCGGTCAGGCTCTCTTCGGCACAGTAGATGTGGGCGTCATCCTGGGTGAAGCAGCGTACCCGGAACAGCCCGTGGAGCACGCCCGACAACTCATGGCGGTGCACCAGGCCCAACTCGGCCACTCGCATGGGCAAATCTCGGTACGAACGCCGTTTTGCCGTGAACACAAGCAGACCACCAGGGCAGTTCATGGGCTTCACCGCAAAGGGACGATCGTCAATCTTGGTGAAGTACATGTTCTGAGCGTAGTGGTCCCAATGCCCCGAACGGTGCCACAGCGACTCGTCCAGCATCATCGGGGTCGAAATCTCTACGTAGCCGTGTTTCCGGTGAACTTCTCGCCAGTACGTCACCACCTGTTCCCGCAGCGCCATCCCATTGGGAAGCCAGAATGGGAACCCCGGCCCCTCCTCGTGGAAGGCGAACAGTTCCAGTTCCTTGCCAATCTTGCGGTGGTCTCGTGCCCTAGCCTGCTCCAAGATGTCCAGATGCTCCTGGAGCAACTTCTTGTCCGGGAACGTGATGGCATAGATGCGCTGAAGTGCTGCCTTGGTCGCGTCGGCTCGCCAGTAACTGCCGCCCACTTTAAGGATCTTCATGGCCCTGATCATGCCGGTTCGAGGCAGGTGGGGTCCCCGGCACAAATCGACAAAATTGCCCTGCCGGTAAGCAGTCAGCGTCTCGCCCTCGATCTCCTGGATCATCTCCAGCTTGAACGGGTTGTCCTTGAACATTTCAGCCGCTTCGGCCTTGGTCAAAACCAGGCGCTCGACGACCTGGTCCTTCTTCGCCAGTTCCTCCATTCGCCGCTCGATTTGCTCCAACTCCTCGGTGGTGAATGGGGGGTGGTCGAAGTCATAATAGAATCCTTCGTCCACAGCCGGCCCGATGGTCGGCTTGGCATTCGGGAAAAGCTCCAAGACTGCCTGAGCAAGCAAGTGGGCACTGGAGTGCCGGAATATCTCCACCCCCTTGGGGTCCGAAAAGGTAAGGATCTGAAGGGCTGCATCCTGGGTCATAGGAGTGCTCAAGTCCGTTGCGACGCCGTCGATCAGCGCTGCCACGGCGTTTTTGGCCAAACCCCTGGAGATGGACTCGGCCACGGCCATAGCCGTCACGCCCTGGGGAAATTCACGAGTGCTGCCATCGGGGAAGGAAATCTGAATAACGGAAGAGGAAAGCATGTCTGCTCCTTAGTTGCAAAGCCCGTGCCTTTTACCACGCTGAGTTGACTCTTTCAAGTTGTGTGCAAGCCAAGGCTGGACGAGACGGCCTGCCGTGGGTAGTATTGGGCCGGCTCTCAGAGGATTCAAGGAGGAGACCATGACCTTTCGGTTGTTGATGAGCAGTTTCTCGCTGGCGCTATTGCTGTCCGCTGCGTCCGCTCAGGCGGCCCAGCCCGCCCCGACGCAAGATCAGGCGGCGGTAACCTCTCAAAACACGCCCATGGACGTGGCTACACCCACCGACGACCGGTTGCCGCCACCCAAACCACCCAAAATTAAAGTCACGGGTGACAACGACGATTCGGGCGGAACGACGGATACCAACGATGGTACCCCCAAGAAGCCCGTCGTGAAGAAGCCGACCAGCACCGACGATGGCGCCATCACTAAAAAACCCACGACCAAGAAGAAGACCAAGAAAAAGAAGAAGAAGGTCGTTGATACCGAAGCCGAACTGCCCTATGGGCTTGGCGTCAAGGTCGGGTTGATGCCCTATGCCGCCATGTCCGCCGAGACCAAAACTCAGGGCAATCGCGACTACAACATGACGATGAGCTACGGGTTGGGCCTGGATGGCCACTACCGGCTGGCCAACGGCTTCTATCTGACCGCCGAAGCCATGTACTGGTGGACCGAAATTGAACAGGTCGACGACAACTCCGGCAAAACCGACTACAACGCTAACAGCGGCGATGCCATGTTGGACCTGGGCATCGGCGCCAAGTATGTCTTCCTGGGCAGCGAGAAGACCAGTGACCGCGTGTATGGTCGTGGTTACCTGGGCTATTCCTACTATGTCTCGTCCGACGACAACGCCGTGGACGACAATCGCGGTGGCCTCTACTACGGATTGACCGCCGGATTGATGCACAAGATGGGCCAGGCCTTCAGCCTCTTTGCCGAAGGCGGATTGATGTTCCGAAGCTTCACCAACACGGGCGGCGACGAGAAAGACGCCTTCTTCTGGGACATCCAAGCCCAAGCCGGCTTCATGTATCACTGGAAGTAGAACCTCCGCTGGCTTCCAAACCTGCCTTATGCCTTGATCTTCCCAGCCCAATGCTGCACAATTCCTCCCGTTTGAGGAGGCCTCATGAAAGCAATCCTCTGGTCTATCGCATTGTGTGTGTCGATCCTGGCTTTTCAGGGCACCGTATCGGCGGCCCCACTCAAGACGCTGGTCTTTACCGGCGCGTTGAATGACGGGGGCGGAAAACCGGTCGGCGGAATCTATTCGATCCGGTTTGGCCTGCACCAGCGCATCAATGACCCCAAGACCATCTGGTCCGAAGACCTCTTCGTTGCCGTCGAGAAGGGCTCTTATCAGGTGGAGTTGGGCAAAGAGCGCCCCATTCCCCAGACCCTGCCCTTGACCACCTTCTTCCTCTCCATTCTGGTGGATGGCGTCGAAGTCCAACGAGTGCCTGTGGTCGACAATATGATCTCCTCCGGAGCGCCCGAAGCGGCACCGGCCAACGTTCAGTCCGGCGGCGCCTGCGCTCAATGCCAGGTCGCTACCAAGGCCCTGGACTCCGAGAA
>CAYTWV010000462.1:0-870 GCA_964442235.1 uncultured Myxococcales bacterium
TGGTGACGTACGCGTTGTATGCGGTTTGGGGCGAGTCGCTGCTGGACGTTCATGCGGCCGGAGGTGCGGGTTCGTTGTTGCGCAAGGCTTCCGGGGCATGGACCACGTTGCCGCTGACCAGCGGTGCGGTGAATTTCTATGGCATTCACGGCGGGCCCGGCGGGGTGCTGGTGGCTGCAGGAAGTGGCGGGGCCATCGTTCGTCAGGAACCCGGCGGCTTTATGCAGGACCTGAGCAACGACACGCTGAATCGAGATTTGCACGGGGTATGGGCCCTGTCGTCGGGCGACATCTGGCTGATTGGCGTGGATGGGGCGCTGATTCACAGGGAAGGGAACAAGTGGCTGGTGCAACAAATTGAGGGGCCCAATTTCCGCAACCTGAGTTTTTATGGGATGTACGGCAACGAGCAGGCAGAACCGCCGGAGGCCGTGGCCGTGGGCGAGAACGGTGCTGCGGTACGTTTTGATGGCAAGGCCTGGGTCGATGAAGAGGTCGGGTTGCGTGGGGACCTTGAAGATCTGGACGGGCTTTCGGGCAGTGACGCACTGGCCGTGGGCACCTTTGGGACGCTTCTGGCCTGGGACGGAAACCGCTGGTTCGGGCTTCCTCCGGCGACGGAAAATTCCTTGCACGGCGTGACCACCTTCAATGGCGGCTATGTCGGCGTGGGGGACGAGGGCACCGTGGTGTTCGTGAAAGGGGGAGAGGTCCAGGCGTTAAGCACGGGCGGGACCGAGGACCTGTTCGGGGTGTGTGCCGGGAATGGAACGGTCGTAGCGGTTGGGGAGATGGGGTCCATCTATCGAACGACCAATTTGGAGACGTGGGAACTAGTGGAGATGCAGCGGTTCGATCTGCTGCTGGACT
>CAYTWV010000462.1:880-3945 GCA_964442235.1 uncultured Myxococcales bacterium
GACTGTGTGGTGGATGATGGGGGGATGGGGTTGGCCGTGGGTTAGAAAGGGGTTGTTCTTCGAGTCTTGAACGATGCCATTTCGCCGGTTCCGATCGCCACGTTGGCCAACTTGAGACGGGTCGTACGAGCCTCCAATGGGACAATTACCATAGTGGGCGACAACGGGGTGGTCTTCAGGGGCTCGGGAGTGAGCTACAAGGCCGTGGACTCGGGCAAGCCGGGGTCGTTCCTGTATGGGGTCACGGCGACGGCTTCGGGGTTCGTGGCAGTGGGTTGGGGAGGTGAGGTGGTCGAGAGTGTCGATGACGAGATTTTGCGGTATTCCATTGACGATGCAAGCGTGCTGCTTCAGATTTGGGCAGACCCGGAGGGGAACCTTCTGACCGTGGGTCGAGAGGGTCGGGCCTATCGGAAGAGTCTCTGATGAAGGCTGTTATATACTTTAACAAGAGAGAGTATTTAAATGGTAGATGAAAAAAAGAAGGGTGGTACGACGTCTAAGGGTAAGAAGCCTGCCGAGGGCAAAAGCCCTGCCAAGAAGCCGGCGGCGAAGCCTGCGGCCAAGGCCGGCCTTCCCAAGATTCCGCCAAAGGGTGAGCCTATCGGTCGTATGTTGAAGACCTTGGAAGCCTTGAACCAGGGCGATGGGGCCAAAGCGCTGTCCGATGACAAATGGCGATCGGTGTTGGCCGAAGTGCTTCAGGAAGCGCTGGACAAGTTGGGCAACCACATGTCTGAAGGCGAGTTCCCTCCGCTGTTGCCCATGGCGACGTTCCTGCCGTTCCACGTGCGGATGACCCGATATCTGAAAGAGCACAAAGGCGAGCAGCCTGGCCAGGAAGAGTTCGAAGCGTATATGGATGCGGCTTTGGGCGAACTTCTGGTTGAGGACATGGATGTCCTGGAAGAACTTTTCGAGGGATATCTGGACCAGAACGATCCCGACGGCAAGACGGCCGAAGGTGCCAAGGTGGAAGCGGCTCTGGCGCTGCTGGACTTTGGTGCTGCCGAGCCCATGGTGTCGGCCATGATGTTGGCAGCGGCGGAAGGTCAGGGGCTGGTATTCCTGGATTCCGAAAATCTGCCCGAGTTTGAGGCCGAGGATTTTGATATCACGGCGGACCTGCTGTATCGCTGGGCCGTGGCGTTGAAAGAGGGGAACCTGCCCGGCATCGCGCTTCGTACGGTGCGGCTGACCGAGGTGGCAGGCCTTGAGTTGAGCGCTCAGGCTAAGCAGCTTATCGAAGTGTTGATTGAAGAGGGTGCGGAAGAGCCTGGCGAAGGGGACGGTTGCTGCGGGTGTGGCGAGCACGACTGCGAAGGTTGTGACGAGGAAGAGGCCCCGGAGAAGTAGGGGCCCGAGCAAGCCGCGATTGACCCAACGCTTAAGAAGGCGTACAAGAACCCTCTTTCGCTTGGGTGAGGTCCCTGATGCGTTGGTTCCTTTGTCTCGCTTTGACGGTTGCCGCGTGCGCCGAACAACATGAGGGCCCTGAAATTGGGTCTCAGGACGTTCGGCTCACGTTCCTGCATACTTCAGATATCCACGCCAGATTGCTTCCCTACCGCATGGCGGTGACATACACCGACAATCATCTGGGGCTTCTGCAAGAGAACGAGCCCTTTGGCGGCGTGGCGCGAATCGCCCACATTCTGCAGCGAGAGCGAGCCCGGGCCAACCGAGCGATCTATGTGGACTCGGGCGATGTGTTCCAGGGAGCACCCATCTTCAACGCCTTCATGGGTGAGGCCGAATTCCGGGCCATGAGTTATCTGAATCCCGATGCGTTTGCCATTGGCAACCACGAGTTCGACACGGGTCTGCAGAATCTGATTGATAAAGCTCAGGCCTTCATCACGTTCCCATTCCTTGCCGCTAACTATTACTTCATGCCCGACAATCCGCTCGGAGAACTTGCTCAACCTTATACGATAGTTAACGCGGGCGGAATCAAGATCGCCCTCATCGGAATCGGCGATTTTTCTTCCCTCAGCTCCATTACCGACATCGGCAACAGCCTGAAAATCATGGCCCTGAACAACGTGCAGGTCATCGAGGACTATGTGGCAGCGCTGCGTCCCCTGGTGGACATGGTGGTGCTGGTGTCGCATGCGGGCCTTTCGGAAGATCAGGAATTGATTCGGGAAACCGAAGGTGTGGATCTGGTGTTTGGCGGCCATCTGCACATTGTGCTCTCTCCGCCCAAAGTGGTTCAGAACAAGGCGGGCGAAGACGTGGTGCTGGTCCATTCCGGCGCCTTTGCCAAGTTTGTGGGGCGGCTGGACGTGGTGGTGGCTCGTGCGGACGATGGCAGCATGAAGGTCAAAAGCCACGACTACACGCTGTTCCCCGTGGACAAGAATGTGCCCGAAGAGCCCAAGATGGCTCAACTGATGGAAGAGTATCGCCTGAAACTCAACCAGGTCATCGACCTGACCTCGGTGTATGGTTACAGCCCCAAACTGCTGACCAAATATGGTCTGGACGGCGGCGACTCGGCGTTGGGCAATCTGGTCTCCGAGGCCATCCGCCGGTACGCCCGGGTGGACATCGGTTTCACGAACACCTTGGGTATCCGAACCAACATGTATCCCGGGCCAATCACCCTGGATGACATGTACAATATTTTCCCGTTCGACAATTCAATCACTTTGATGTATATGTCCGGCACCGATTTGCGTTACATGTTCGACTATGTGGCGCGTCGTTCGTCGGGCCGTGGCTGCGTCTCTCAGTTGCAGGTGGCCGGGCTCGAGTTCACCATGAACTGCAATCCCGATCCGCCCTCCTATTATTACGAGTGCGACATTTGTGGCCACGAGAACGACGAGGGCGAGTTTGTGGCTACCAACTGGCCGGGCTGCCTGAAGAACTGCGTGGCGCCGTGCGAGAAGACCTTTGAATCGTGCAAGAAAGAGTGTGCGACCAACGGTTCGTGCGTGGGCAAGTGCCAGGGCGGGTACAACGCCTGCCTCAGCCCCTGTTTGGAGAACGATTTCCGGAAGTGTGTGCTGGATCACTCGGAGGCTATCGAGGACCTGGCGACGCTGGTGCAGGGCGAC
>CAYTWV010000463.1:0-3938 GCA_964442235.1 uncultured Myxococcales bacterium
GACTTGTCAATGGATTCCGTTGCTCCCAGCGAGGCGCCACGCTAGAATGGAGCGGCTTTGATCTGCAGAGGTGCCCGATGCAAAAGAACCAGTTTTCGCTCCGCTTCTTTCTCCCCGCTTTGGCTTTGCTGCTTGGCGTCACCGCAGGGTGCGGCAGCAGTGGGAAGACCAACCCCGGCGAGGAGGATGGGCTTTTTGGCGACTCGGGCGATAACCGTGCGCCCGACGTAAACAATGAACTGACTTCCGGCGACGCCTCGGACACCATTGACGACCAACAGCCGCAAGATGGCGGCGAGGATGTGGACTCGGGCCCCAAGCCGGGCGGATTGAACTGGCCCTGCGAGAAGGACTCGGATTGTGACAGCAAGTATTGTCTGAATCTGGGCGATCACTCGGTGTGCACCGTATTGTGCCCCGAAGGAACGTGCCCCTCGGATTGGATGTGTAAATCGGCCATCGACACGTTCCCGACACCAGAGCAACTGTGTGTGCCCGACATGGGAAAACGATGTGCGTCGTGTGAATTGGACTCGGATTGTGCTCCCGAAGGCGACCGCTGCCTTCCCTATGGCGAAGGCCTTGGATTGGGGCTGTGGTGTTTCCAGGACTGTTCCGTGGATGGGAAGTGCCCCTCCAGCTACACCTGCAAGGACGTGAAAGACTCCGTCAGCGGCTTGTTTAAGGGCAGGTTCTGCGTGCCCAACAATTCCAGTTGTTACTGCAGCCCCGAGATGGAACTGCTGAAACAGGAGTGCGTTCGCAAGAACCAGTGGGGCGAATGCAAAGGCGAAGAGATCTGCATGGGCAACCTGGGTTGGGTGGACTGCTCGGCCCCCCTACCCTCGGTGGAATATTGCGACACCAAGGACAACGATTGTGACGGCGACATCGACGAAGAGTACTCGGTGAAGTTGCCCGACGGTTCCGTGCTGGCCATGGGAGCCGAGTGCGCCATTGGCGAGTGTTCGGGCGGCACGGTCATCTGCAAGAATTTGTCCGAGGCAATGTGCTCGGCGGTGACGCAAGGCAAAGCCGAACAGTGCAACGGCCTGGATGACGATTGCGACGGGGTCGTGGATGAGTATGTCATCAAGACCTTTTACAAGGACTTGGATGGGGACGGCTTTGCGGTGGTGAATGATGACACCACGACGGGCTGCGTGGCGCCCGAGGGCTATTCCCAGTACACCAACGACTGCAACGAGGGCGACCCGGAAGTGGCCGGCGGCTTGCCCGAGCTTTGTGACTACAAGGACAACAACTGCAACGAGATGATCGACGAGGGGCTGATTTACGCGTTGCCCGACCATCCGCCGCTTCCCGTGGGTGCTCCGTGCGGCGATGGCGAGTGTGGCAATGGCATCGTGGTGTGCGAAGACAAGAACAACCTGACTTGCTCTACACTGATTAACGCCATTCCGGAGATATGCAACAACTTGGACGATGACTGTGACGGAGTCACCGACAATGGATGCGACGATGACAATGATGGGTATTGCGATTCTGCGATGCAGATCGTTGGCAAGCCAAACACCTGTATGCTGACGGGCGCAGACTGTGATGATAACGATAAGTTTATTCACCCTAATCGCCAAGAATACTGCAACGGAAAAGACGACAACTGCGATGGCTCGACAGATATAGATGTTATTGATTGCGCTGCAAATGCATGTACCGGCAGTGGGAACGCATACATGGAGACCATTTCGGCCTCATGTACCGAAGGGCAGTGCCTGGCTCCTGGCGCGCTGCCGTGCGGAAACTATCAGTGCGAAGACGGCGGCGGACCGGGCAAACACTGCCTGCTCAGTTGCCTTTATGACGTGCAGTGCATCCCCGGAGCCCATTGCAAAGAGGATTCCGGAACGTGTGTCACCGACGTGCCCAACAGCGGTGCGTGTGAACAGAACAGCGATTGCAGCAGCAACTACTGTTACAACGGCTTCTGCTGCGCCAGCGGTTTCTGCTGCGCCAGCCCATTGGATTGCCCATCCCAATTCTGGGCTGACCCCACCTGCCAGTTCCCCCCGGCGTGCCAGGGCTCTCGAAATGACGCGGAATGTGTGGATGGAAAGTGCGTCATGGGCCCCCCCACCCCCGACGACACGGGCTGCGACCTGAGCTTCAAGGCCAAAGAGTGTGGAACCTATGTGCCCATGTATTGCAGCGGCAACCTGGATCAGGCGGAACCCCTGTGCCCGAGCTGGTGCTACGATAATACGGCGTGCAAAGAGGGATTCCATTGTGACCAGGTCTGTG
Organism: uncultured Myxococcales bacterium; assembly: GCA_964442235.1. Classification (GTDB taxonomy): domain Bacteria; phylum Myxococcota_A; class UBA9042; order CAIXZC01; family CAIXZC01; genus CAYTWV01. Next base: position 2,263 of record CAYTWV010000463.1, read on the forward strand.
TGCTGAACCTGACCGATGGAAATCCGTGTGACGAAGAGTCCGACTGCGCAAGCAACCACTGCCAGAATGGATTCTGTTGCGAAACTGGGGACTGCTGCGGCCAGGCCATGGACTGCAACATGCTGACACACGCCGAGCCCAGCGCCTGCACCGACCCGGCCAACTGCCAGGGATTCCGCAAGGATGCGGTGTGTATCAATTCGACTTGCGGCAAGACGGCGCCCATTCCCGATGATTCCGGCTGTCTCATGTCCATCGCGGATACATGCGATGCCTACACCAACGTGGTCTGCAGCGCCAACGTCATCCAAATCAAGCCCCCATGCCTGACGGGTTGCACCAGCAACCAGCACTGCGACATTGATGCCCACTGCGAGTTCGGAAAGTGTGTCAGTGACGTCAATGCGGGCCAGGCATGCAACACGACCATGGAGTGCGGCGACGGCCTCTTCTGCGTCGAGGGTCTTTGCTGCGATTCCGAGTGTAACGGCCTGTGTAAGAGTTGCGCGGTACCGGGCTTCGAGGGGACCTGTATCAACATCCCCTCGGGCATGGACCCCGACGGAGAGTGTGGAGACGTAGACTGCTCGGGCTTCTATTTTGGATGGCAGGATGGGAAGTGCCTCTCCAGGGCCGATGCACCGGCCGAAGCGAACACCTGCAACGGAACGGGCCAGTGTGTGGCCGTCTCGCAGATTTGCAGCACCATGGGAGCCGGTCCCGTAGCCAAGGATTGCACCGGCCAGTGTGAAACACCCAACCCCAACTCGTGCACCGGCACGGCCCTACCCTTCTGCCAGTCGGCGGATACGGGGCCTGTCACATGTGGCAAAGGGGCGTGCGCCGTAACCGTAGACGGATGTATAGATGGGCAGGTAGTGCCCTGCGTACCCGGGCCGGCCGGAATCGAAATATGCAATAATATCGATGATAACTGCGACGGCGAAGTGGACGACGAAGTGCCCATGGCCGAAGACGAATTCGAGCCGAACAACACTTGCACCGGACCGCGCGACCTGGGAGCAGTTCCCGAGGGGGGTGGCTGGATGAGTTGGTTGGCTACCATTTATCCCAAGGGCGACGTGGACTTCTATGAGGTCTTCGCCGATGAAGCCGACCACACCTGCTTCCCTCTATTTGGACAAACCTACACGCTGGAAATCCGGGTGGTGCCCCCGCAAGGTGCCAACTGCCGTGACTACGACTTGTACGTCTATGGAACCGACTGCACCCTCTTGAAGGCCTCTGCTGCCGCTAGTTGCACCAGCGACACCGTGGTGTACACCTGGGGCGGCACCTGCGCCATGGACGACAGTCTTACCGCCCGCATCAAAGTGGTCCCCTGGCTTAGCGCCAACGATTGTTTCCCGTATACCCTCTCCGTCCGTATGTACTAAACAGGGTCATCGGGGCCAGCAATCATCCTGCTGGGCGGCGTTGGGGCTTGGGCGACTTGCTCAGCGTGCAAAGCACGCCTCCGCCGTCGCCCGGCGCCCCGCCTTGCCCAGCAGGCGCTCGCTGGCCCGGCTGACCCTGTTGGTCCGGCCACCGAACCTCCCTTTCGACTACGCTCAAGGCAGGCCGCTGGCCCGGCTGACCCTGTTGGTCTGGCCACCGATCCTCCCGGAGGCCGGAGCGGCTCCCCCACCCCTACCCCTCCCCACAAGGGGGAGGGG
>CAYTWV010000464.1:0-3930 GCA_964442235.1 uncultured Myxococcales bacterium
CTGACCAACCCCATGAAACTGGCCTTCGACCTCAGCACCGCTGGTGCCGACGGATTGGTTCTGTTCAATCGATTCTTCAACCCCGACATCGACATCAACACGATGGAATTCTCGGGGGGGCTTACCTTGAGCAGCCCCGGAGAGTACTTGAACTCGTTGCGATGGGTCGGCATGTTGTTCGGCCGCGTCTCCTCGGACCTGTGCGCTGCCACGGGTATCCACGATGGCGATACGTTGATCAAGATGCTGCTGGCCGGTGCCTCGGCGGTGCAAGTCACCTCGGTGCTCTATAGCCAGAAGATGGAAGTGGTCCAGCAGATGCTGGCACGCCTGGAACAGTGGATGACCGCCAAGGGCTTCAAGGACATCGCCGACTTCCGGGGCAAGGTCTCTCGGTTCCACGCAGCAAATCCCGAAATGCTGGCTCGCGCTCAATACATCAAGGCCTTCGTCCACGCCGAGTAGCCCTCTCGATTTCTGGACGTTTTTGTTCCGTTTTTCTCATTTTCCCGCCTTCCCCGCTTGACAAGCCTCCCGCAGAAGCCTAGATTCCGGACGTTTCGACCAAACGAGGCGATTCGTCTCGTTTTTCAGAGGCTGCGGAAAGAATGAAACAGGAAAAACGGGACGAACGGCTTAGCCAACTGCTTGACGCCGCAGAAGAGTGCTTCCGAGAGATGGGCTTCAAGCGCACCTCTCTGGAGGACGTCGCTGCCCGCGCCGGTATCGGCAAGGCCACGCTGTACCACTATGTAGAGGGCAAATCCGAACTCTTCGGGGAAGTGGCCCATCGCTTCCACGTTCGCATGATTGCGATGCGCAAAGAACTCATTGATGCACAGTCGGAACCGGTGGCCAAACTTCGTGCTTTGGCAGAGTCGTTCCTGCAGCAGCACGAAGAGGTCGTCAAACTGATTGCCCCCAAGACAAACGAACTTGAAGGGCACGTGCCGCTGAAGTTCCGATACATCCGCGCATTTCGCGAAAAAGAAAAGGAACTGATTTCCTCGGTTCTGGAGTTTGGCATCCAGAAAGGTGCCTTTCGGCCTCTGGACGTTTCCAAGACGGCCTCCCTGGTCGAAATGGCGGTCAAAGGCATGGTGATGGAATTTTGGAAGAATCCCGATGCGTTGCGCACAGGAGAATATGCGGATTTGCTTGTTGACGTCTTGCTTAAGGGCATTGAGCAGCGATAAAGGGGATTTCGATGAAAGGCATTATGGTTGGAGTGATAGGGTTGGCTCTTGTTTCGTGTGTGCCCAGCAAAGCTGAGATTCAGCACGCTCAGCCGGACACTCGCACCCCTGTGGAAGTCCTGACCATCCGGGTTGGCTCCATTGTGGAAGAGGGGCGCTATTTTGATTCGCTTGAGCACCGTGCCTCGGCGACGATGACCGCAAAAGTGGGAGGCAAGATCCTTTCCACGCCCTTCGATGAAGGGGACAAGGTGGTCAAGGGCGACTTGCTTGTGGGCCTGGATGAAGAGCAACTTCGTCTCTCCGAAGAGTTGGCCAAGGCGGGCGTCGAGTCGGCCAAGGTCCGGGTCTCTCAGCTTGAAACCAACCTCGGGGTTCAGAAGAAGACGCTGCAAGCCCAGGTGGATCAAGCGGAAGCTCTGGTAACCATTTCAAAGGCCAGGCTTTCCGCCATCGAAAAGGGCGCCCGCTACGAAGAACGCAAGCAGGTCGCCGCTGCCCTGGACGTGGCCAAAGTGGCCGTGAACAACGGCAAGCTCGAGATGGAACGAATCAAGAACCTGCTGGATGCCAACGCCGCCACGCAGCAGCAATACGACTCGGCACTGGCCAACTACGAAAGTGGAGCCGCCAGGTATAACCAGGCGCTGCAAGCCAAACGCCTGGTCGATTCCGGGGCCAGGCAGGAAGACAAAGACTCGGCCCGGGCCCAACTGGCGCAATCCGAAGCCAGTCTGGCAGCGGCTCGGGCAGCGTTGGAATCCTTGCAGGTGCAGGAAAAAGAGTTGGAAGCGGCACGTATCCAGGCCCGCAACGCCGAAATTGCGCTGGAAAACGCTCAGTTGAACCGGGCCAAGGCCCAAGTGCGCTCTTACTTCCCCCACACTGCCGTGGTGGCCAGTCGAATGGTTGAAGCGGGCGAAATGGCGGCCCCAGGCATGCCGCTGATGGAGCTGGTGGACCTGGGGGTATTGCGGCTGCTGCTGCGGGTTCCTTCGGTAGACGTACGACACCTTAAAGAGGGCAACACCGTGGCCGTAACCTGTATTGGGGATGTCCCCGGCAAGGTTCGCCAGGGACGCATCGAGTACGTCGCCGTACAAGCCCATGCCCAGAACACGACGTTTATGGTCAAAGTGGAACTGGACAACCCCGATGGGAGCCTGCGAGCGGGCCAGATGTGTGAAGCCAGACCGGAGCTGCAGGCCCACACGATGCCCCTGGCTCCCAGAGATGCCGTCCTGGATACCCCCGAAGGCAAAGTTGTCATGATCGACGACGGCGGCACCGCCCGAGAACGCACCGTCAAGATTCTGGTGGAGCGCAACGGACTGGCGGCCTTGTCCGAGGGCCTGGCCGAGGGCGACCGGATTGTCATTGTGGGACAACGGCTTGTCCGTGATGGAGACCCCCTCAACGTGCGCGCAGAACACACCGAAATTCCTCAGGATGCCGAACCCGAAGCGACAGAGGCCTCCCCCAAAGCCAAAGAGACCTCACCCAAAGAATAAGGGGCATCCATGTACAGCACAAACTTCGCGCTGAAGCATCCTAATACTGTATTTGTGTTTTCATTACTGATTACCATCATCGGCATGGTTAGTTATCTGACTTTGCCACGAGAAGCATCGCCAGATATCAAGATTCCGACCATTATCGGCATGGTGCCCTACCCTGGCGTCTCGCCCGAGGACGTCGAGTCCCTGGTCACCAACCGGTTGGAAGCCAAGTTCGAAGACCTGACGGACCTGGACGAACTGACCTCGACCTCTTCGGAAGGCATGGCCATGGTCTTCGTTTCGTTCAATCCGGACACGGATCTTGGCGAAGCGCTGACCCAGGTCCGAGACCGCGTGAACAGGGCCCGAGGCGAACTTCCCTCCGATGTGCTGGAGCCCATCGTGAAGGAAATCAGCACCTCGGACTGGCCCATATTAAAGATTACCGTGTCGGGCGAAGTAGGACTGACCCGGTTGAAGCGGCTGGCAGAGGACCTGGAGAAGGAAATCGAGGCCATGCCCGGCGTGCTTGAGGTGGACCTGGCAGGTGGGCTTCAACGAGAGATTCGGGTGGAAGTGGACCCACACAAGTTGCTCTCGTATGGCATCTCGTTGGACGACGTGGTTATGGCCATGCGGGCCGAGAACGTCAACATCCCGGGTGGCCCCGTCGAAGAAGGGGATGTCCGCTACACCCTGCGAATCCCCGAGGAGTTCAAAGACCCGGCGGAGATTCGCGACATCGTCATCTCCACCAAGTTCGGCCATCCCATCCGCGTTTTTGAAGTTGCTCAAGTGGTAGATGACTTCAAAGAACAGTCCACAATCGCCCGATATCGTGGGGATAACTGCGTTTCTCTGTCGGTGAAGAAGCAGTCTGGCGCCAACATCATCAAGCTGGTCGACCAGGTGAAGGCCTATGTGGATGGCGCCAGTGCCTCGTTCCCGCCGGGCACAAAACACGTCTTTCTTAACGACTTCTCTAAATACATCCGCCTTAGAGTGGACGAGTTGGAGAACAGCCTGCTCACGGCCCTGATCCTGGTCATGCTGATCCTGTTTCTGTTTATTGGAGGCAGAAACGCCGTGTTCGTGGCATTGGCGATTCCGCTAAGTCTGCTGCTGACATTTATCATATTAGACCAGATGGGCGTCACCCTGAACATGGTGGTGCTCTTCTCGCTTGTGTTGGCCCTGGGGATGCTGGTGGACAACGCCATCGTCATCGTGGAGAA
>CAYTWV010000465.1:0-1507 GCA_964442235.1 uncultured Myxococcales bacterium
TTCATGTGCGGCATCATCGGAACCTTCAGCCCCGGTCAACCCTTTGGCCCCGAACAGCGCAATCTCCTGGCCTCGGCTCTGGGACGCATGCGCCACCGAGGTCCCGACGCCACCGGCATTTGGGCCCTGCCCGAGATGGGCCTTGGCATGGGTCACGCCAGACTCTCGATTCTGGATACCACTTCGGCCGCCAACCAGCCCATGGTCCACCTGGAAACGGGCCACGCTCTGGTCTTTAACGGCGAAATCTACAATTTCCCGGCCCTTCGCAACGAATTGGAATCCCTGGGCTGCCTGTTTCGCACTCGCAGCGACACCGAGGTGCTGCTTCACGGGTACCTGACTTGGGGCACCGGCGTTCTGGACCGCCTGGTTGGAATGTTCGCCTTCGCCATCTGGGACCCGAGCCAACAGACTCTGTTTCTGGCTCGAGACCGCGCCGGGGAAAAGCCCCTCTATTATTTCGCAACTCAAGACCGCTTCGGTTTTGCATCGGAACTGCCCGCATTGGGGATGCTACAGGGCCCTCCCAAAACGATCGACCCCAGGGCTGTGGCCTCTTATCTGAATCTGCAGTACATCCCCGCCCCCGCCACGGCCTGGGTTGGGTACTTCAAGCTGCCCGCTGCTACCGCCATGGTGGTCACCAAGCGGCTTGAGCCCATCGTCTGGCGTTATTGGGACCCGCTGCTGATTCCCAAAGCCCACAGGCATATGCCCGAGGAACTTGCCCTGGAACAGTTGGACGACCTGCTGACCCAGTCGGTGGCAGGCCAGATGTTATCCGACGTGCCCCTTGGAGCGTTCCTGTCCGGAGGAATCGACTCGTCGTTGGTGGTCGCCAAGATGGCCAAACTGGCCAACACACCGGTAAAAACCTTCACCATCGGCTTCCAAGACCCCGACTATAACGAGGCTCCGTTTGCCGAACAGGTGGCCAGGCACCTTGGAACAGACCACCACTGCGACCCGATGACCGAGGCCCACCTGCTGGAACAGGTCACCCAGCTGGCCGGCCGATTCGGAGAACCCTTTGGAGATTCCTCGGCCATTCCCACCTATCTGGTCAGCAAAGCAGCACGTAAGGAGGTCACCGTCAGCCTTTCGGGGGACGGAGGCGATGAGTTGTTCGGGGGGTATGCCACCTATCGCTCGTTTGAACGGTATCTGCTGGCACACCGTCTGGCCGGTCCTGCATTAAGGCACACTCCATCCGTGCTGCAAGAGCGCATCCCCAAACTTCGGCGATTGGCCCAAAGTGCTTCCTGGGGCCCGTCGCAGGTCTTTCGCTCGCTGGTGTCGGCCTTCAGAGTGGACGAGGTCTTACAGATGACGGGCCTGGAGCCCGCTGCGCCCGAGTTCGACCGGGCGTTTGAGCAGTTGGACAAAGGCCCCTTCGTTCGCACCGCACGCCTGGCCGATGCCCTGGGCTATTTGCCCGACGACATCCTGGTGAAGGTCGGTCGAAGTGCCATGGCCGTCTCGTTGGAATCCAGGGCGCCGTTGC
>CAYTWV010000465.1:1517-3921 GCA_964442235.1 uncultured Myxococcales bacterium
TTCGCTGCCCGATCCGCTGGTGACCGGCAAACGCCTGCTTCGGAACCTGGCCTTCAGAACCATCCCCCGTCCCCTCCTGGAGCGCCCCAAACGAGGGTTCGCCGTTCCCCTTGCCCACTGGTTCCGAGGCCCATTGCGGCCGCTTCTGCACGACACGTTAACTGCTAATAACCTGGTGAATTGTGGCATCGTCCGGCCCGAAACGGCCCTGCAGTGTCTGGAAAGCCACCAGCGAGGTCAAAACCACTCGATGAAGCTGTGGGTACTGTTGATGCTGGTGTTGTGGCACAAGAACCAAGGGTGAGGGCGGCCAATCCCCTCTCCCATTTCGGGAGAGGGCAGGGTGAGGGCGCCCTACGGTCGAAGACCCGACTGTTTCATCCAGTCCACCGAACGAAGCAAGTCGGCGTCCACTCGAATTCCGAACTTCTTGATGGTTTCGGCGATGTTCCGAAGCACGTCCTCGTCCCTCATGAACCCGTGCAACTCTCGCTTCATGGTCGCCATCACGTCGGGATGTCCAAACGGCAGGCTGACCTCGGGGATGAACCGCTCTACGTACAATACATGCCATCCAAACGCCGACCGAACCGGCGCCGAAATGTTACCCACGCCGGTGTCACGAACGGCCTTGGCCACGTTGTCGTCGATGACCTGGTACCCACGCTGCTTCTCGAAACTCTTGGTGTAGTCGTACTGGAACGAGTACTTCTGCAACCCCAGCCCACGAATCTGACGGGCTACCCCCGAGACGGCCTTTTCGAATTCGGTGGCCGACGCGGGCCCCAACATCAGCAGCTGCGTGTAGGCCTCTTGAATTTTGGGCACACTTTCGGAAAAACAGCGCTCGTATTGGGTGGCCTTTCGGCACGCAAAGCCGGTCTCGGAACAACAGGTGATTTGGGCATCCCGCACAAAGTAGGTGTCCTTGTGGTCGAACATGGGGCGGATTCGACGGTCGAAATAGAGCTTTTCCCAACGCTCCATGGGGACCGAGTCGGGCGTGTGGTCGATTTCGAATTTCTGTTCGATCCAACGGCGAGCAAGTCCCTGATACCAGGCCATGCGCACCGAGGCCTCGGCCCCAAGGCCCTCTTCCAACGCCAGCGACGCCAGTTTGCGACGCAGCGCGATAAACTTGGCCAGCGAGTCGGAATCGTACGCCGAACCCTGCAGCACATCCAAGTCCGCCTGACTGACCGGAATCTGGCCGAACCGAGCCACTTCCGGCGAATCGGCACCGCCCGATGCCTTCCACAGAACCTCCGCCTCCAGGGGCGGATTGGGCATGGAAAACTCGTCCTCGCTGGAACACGCAACGAGCGCCAGAATCAGGACCGGAAGTGCGTAAAGACGGCTTCTGCTCATGGGCGCCGATGTTACAGCCGGCAAGGCCCCGTCGTCAACGGGCTTCAACGCCGGTCCCCCTCACAAAAGGCTGCGATTCGTCCTTGACTTCACCGAAGAACTTAGTCGATATTAGGCAAAATCATCGCCGCACCGACGACGGACGGACGTGTATGGTAAGGGACCAAGACGACTCAAACGACAAGCGCAAGTCACGCCCAGGCGGCATGAAGCCTCGCTCCATTGCCAAGAAGCGGCTTACGCGCGCCGAAATGGCAGCGGGCAAGGAACTGCTGCCCTATATGGAGTACCGTCGCCCCAAGACCCGCTCTGAGTGCAAAGACGGTATCCGACCCTGCCCGTTCGTGGGTTGCCGTTACCACCTCTATCTGGATGTCAAATCTTCGACCGGTACCTTGAAGCTCAATTTCCCCGGCATGGAAGTTTGGGAAATGCCCTTCACGTGCGCCCTCGACGTTTCCGATATGGGCGGCCGCACTCTCGAAGAAGTGGGCCAGATTCTCAACATGACCCGCGAACGTGTCCGCCAGTTGGAAAGCTCCGCCCTGGGCAAACTCAAGGCCCTGGTTGAAGGGCGACAAGTACACGACGAAGAACCCCTCGACGACTAAACAGGTTCGCTGGGGCCATCGGCCATCCCGCTGGGCTGCGTTGGCCCTTGGGCGAAGTGCTCGACGTGCAAAGCACGCCTCCGCTTTCGCCCTGCGGGCCGCCTAGCCCACGGGGCCCTCGCCGGCCACACCGGACCTGTTACCGAATGGGGAAGTGGGGATTTGGAAGTCTGGGGGCCCTGGTGTGTCAGTGCCACGACCCCTCGCCGGCCACACCGGACCTGTTACCGAATGGGGAAGTGGGGATTTGGAAGTCTGGGGGCCCTGGTGTGTCAGTGCCACGACCCCTCGCCGGCCACACCGGACCTGTTACCGAATGGGGAAGTGGGGATTTGGAAGTCTGGGGGCCCTGGTGTGTCAGTGCCACGACCCCTCGCCGGCCACACCGGACCTGTTACCGAATGGGGAAGTGGGGATTTGGAAGT
>CAYTWV010000466.1:0-3918 GCA_964442235.1 uncultured Myxococcales bacterium
CCATAGAGACCGAAAACGCAACCATAGATCCGGCCTACTGTGCGGCGAATCCGGGATCCATGCCGGGAGAGTTTGTGGTGCTGGCCGTCAGCGACGATGGGTACGGCATCGACAGCGAAACCCTGCCTCATATCTTTGAGCCGTTTTTCTCCTCGAAGCCCTTCGTACAAGGGACCGGCCTGGGGTTGGCTACCGTCTATGGCATCGTTCAGCAGAATGGGGGCTTCATCGAAGTCACAAGTCAGCCTGGCAAGGGTACGGCCTTCCGTGTCTATCTGCCTCGGCATTCGGGACAAACGGCTCAGAAGGCAGCGCAAAGGGCGCCTTCCGTTCCAGGGGGCTCCGAGACCGTCTTGCTGGTGGAAGACGAGGAAGGAATCAGGCAAACGACGGCCCTATTCCTTAGGAGTATGGGATACGACGTCCTGGTTTGCTCGGATCCGCATGAGGCGTTGCAGAAGGTGAACGAACATCAAGGCAGAATCCACCTGCTCTTGACCGATGTTGTCATGCCGGGCATGAGCGGCATCGAGTTGGCGGCCAGCCTCTCGGGGACACGTCCGGACATGAAGTGCCTGTTCATTTCGGGATACACCTCCGATGCGCTTGAACTTCGGGGAATTGAGGAGAAGAGTGTGCTTCTGCTGACCAAGCCGTTCTCCCGTCAGGACTTGGGGCTTAAGCTCCGCAAATTGCTGGACGACTGAACAGGTCCACAGCTTGATGTTGATTTTCCTGGATAATCCACAGCTTCATAGCGTGGCGCTGCCCTGGCAGGAGTTGTGACCCCCCATCTTTCGTCCCACCCCAAATCCCGATACTGCTTGAATTGGGCCCGCACCTCGTTGGTTACCTGGACGCCAATGGCGAGCAGCGTGACCAGGCTGGAGAGCCCCGACGCATAAGGCGGTCTGCTGCCCAGCCAGGCATAGTAGCAGGTGTAGAGGCCGAACAATTCGGCCCCAAGAATGACCATCAGTCCGAAGATGTAGAGCGCTGGGATCTGCTTGAATCGCTGACGCTGCTCGCCCAGGCTGGACCTGGCAAAAAAGAACGTCGGGAAGGCGACCCAGAAGCTGACATACGAGATCAGGGCGATTTCCAGCCCGATGTTCACCAGATTGTTGGCGAATTGGGGGGCACCGTTCAGGGCCCACGAGAGCAGACTGCTGCACACCCCCAGGACCCACGGGGAAACCACTCGAAATACCGTCGCACCAGTCCCTTCAGGCCGGGCCATGAAAAGTCTCAACAGCAGCATCGACATATACAGAAGCCCGGCGATGATGGCCGAGCGCGAACTGGCCAGAAAAAGCGGGGCCAGCAAAATGGCTGGTCCAAAGACAAGTACTGCTCCGTCCAGGAAACGAAGGACTGCCAGAGCATTCTTGACGGCGGATTTGCCCAGGCCGACCAGCAACGTGGGAATCCCAGCCACGACCAGGGCAACACATCCAACCAGTCCTAGGAAACCGGCCAAATCCTTGCCCTTCATCTCCGAAATAATCTGCCAGGCGATCGGGTCCATGTGTTGCACCTTCCGTAATCAGCCTGGCCAGTACTATGCAGCAAGTGCATGGGACATGCATCAGCTACGTGGGGACAGAGCGAACCGCACTCGGTTGGAACGGGCGTAATCCGAGCGATTCCGCTTGCAGGTGGCGGGGGCGCTGTGCTAGTGGGCGGGGCAGTGAAGCGGGGATGTGATGGACCTGACCGAAGAACAGAAACTTCTAGAGAAACTGCGCCGAGTTGAGGCCCTGTTTGCCGGAACCGATGTCGCCGGCGAAAAGGGGGCCGCTGCCCACGCCGCCGAACGACTGAAAGAACGGCTGGCCGAATTCAAGAAGAAGGATCCACCCAAAGAGTATCGCTTTTCTATGCCCGATATGTGGACCCGGCGCTTGTTCACGGCCTTGTTGCGCAGGTATGGCATCGAGCCGTTTCGGTATTACGGTCAGCGTCACACCACGGTCATGGCCTGGGTGCCCGAGCGCTTTCTGGACGAGACCTTGTGGCCCGAATACCAGGAATTGAGCAAGGTTCTGCGAGCCTATATGGAAGACGTGACCACCCGAGTCATCTCCCAAACCATCCACAAAGATGTCTCCGATGCGGCAGAGCGCAGGGAACTGGCACCCGGTAAATAGCTAAACAGGGTCACCTGAACCATCGATCATCCCGGTGAGCGGCGTTGGCCTTTGGCCGTAATGCTCGACGTGCCAAGCACGCCTGCGCTTCGGCCCTGCAGGCCGTCTTGCTCGCCGGCCTGTCCCGAGCGAAGCCGAGGGAGCGCCTTGGCCTACGAAGCCTTGGCGAAGTAGGCTCGCTGGCCCAGTTGACCCTGTTTGACTGAGGGTCAACGAGATCCTGTGTAGTACACTTGCACGTGCGGCAAGTACTCTCGAATTCTCTCCATGTCCTCTTTGGACTTCTTAGCGCTGCCTGTCAGCACCACGGAACCCAGGTGTTTGTTCTGTTGCAGCGGTGCGAAGGCCTCGGCCTGAACTTCGGGGTTATAGGGCAACGTCAGCGATTGCAGAAACTGGACTCGGGACAACCCCTCCAGGGCGTCGGACTGCGGATTGCACGCTACCAGAGTCAGATGGGCCAGGGATTTTGACCGCATCAGGTACTGCAGCGCGGTCAGGTCCAGCTCTTTGCCGCCCAACTCCAAACGGACCAGACTGGGCAAAGTTGTGGCCCAGATGATTACATCGGCGTTGGCTTTGGTCCCCGTCAGGGTCAAGGTCTTCAGCTTGGGCAGGGGCTCCTGGGCCCGAAGGTTCTCGCCAGAGATTGGGGTGTTTGTCAGGTCCAACCGCTCCAGTTGTTCAAGGACAGCCAACGAGCCAAGCGTATTGCCTGTCACCTTGGTGCCTTGCAGATCCAGAACCTCCAGCTTCGCCAGTTTTACGAACCTTGGAATGGCCTTGTCCGCGACCTGGGTACGGTCCAGATGTAGGAATCGCAGTTGCGGCAGGTCATCCAGATAGGCAGCGCCCAGATTTGAAAAGGGCAGGTCTTCCAGGACCAGGCTGACCAACCCCTTCATGCGGCCCAGGAACACCCCCGAATTGTCCGTGATTCGGGTTTTGGACAATACCAGCCGCCGTATCTGCTGGTTCTGGGCCAAGGCTTTCACGCCCACGTCGGTAATGGAGGTGGATGGCAGGTAGAGTGCCTTCAGCTGGGGCATATTGGCCACGTCTGCCATTAACGCATCGGTAATCGCCGTGTCACCCAGATGCAGAGATTCCAGGCCCCGAATCTGCAATAGTTGCCGGGCTTCGGTGTCGCCCAGACGTCCGTCGGTCAGGCACAGGATCTTCAGGCCCATCAGCGTCGCAATTCCGGGAATCTGCTCGGGTTTGATCTTGCCGCCATACAAATCCAGTTCGACCAGGTTCGTCAGCTTGGAGAAGTCCAGATTCAGGGCCCCCTTTCCGAGCCAACCCACACGCAACGAGCGCAGGTTGGTGAATTGCTCCAGGAACTGCCCCTGGCCGGGCGCTGCCGGAGTTCCGGGCAACTCCAGAGCCTGGAATTTCACGGGATCCAATTGCTGAATCAGCGGAATCAAGAAGGCTGGGTCCCCTTTGATTTGGGCAGCAAAAAGCGCCTTGAGTGGAGGAACGGTCTTAGGCGGTGGCCCCGGGGGATTGTCCTGGTCTACGGAACAGCCGGCGATGTCCAGGACCTGCAACTTCCGCATTCCCAGCAAGGCGGCCCACGTATTCGAGTCCAACGACACACCCGTGATTTGCAAAGACTGCAAACCAGGCATGTAGGCCAGCGCTGCCAACGCCTGACGAGGGGCCTGGGGATTAAGCAGGCGCAGTTCCGTGATCTCTGCCACCGCTGCAACGGCTTCAAATTCAACGGATTCAAATTCAACGGGTTTAAATTCAAAGAATT
>CAYTWV010000467.1:0-3880 GCA_964442235.1 uncultured Myxococcales bacterium
ACATAGTCTTAGTCATATGTCGATTATTACCCCCCAATCAGAGGCTTTCTTGCGCAGGGAATCCCGCAACGAACCCAGCGACCCCTTTGGCAGCACAAAAGCCCCCGGGGTGCGCTCCAGCCGGTCGTAAAAATCGGCAAGCGAATCCAAGGCCAGCAGCAGTCGCAAATCCCGGCTGGGCGTAGAGAAATCCTCCCAGGGGCCGCCGGTCTGGAAGATGGCCGCACCGCTGGGCATCGGGATGGATGGGTAGTTGTTGTTCCGCTTCCACTCCTCGCCGTTTTCCACCGATTGAACCCGGACCTTAAGTTGCTCTAACAACGCCTCGTGGATGGTTTTCAGCACGGCCTCGGGGTCCCGGGGAATGGGGTTGATGAGGGCTTCCATCTGGTCGAAGAAATCCGTGGAAGTCAGTTCGCCCTGGATGTCCGAATAGTTGGCAAACGTGTCCGATGCTGCCAGTTCTCGGTTGGTCAAATAGCGCCAGGGGCCCTCGCCCTTCTGTTGCTTACGTTTGGAACTTTTCAGAATGGGTCGGAAGTGCTTGAAACCAGGCCCCCCGGGCACTTGCGTCGTGAACATAAAGTTGCCTTGCCAGAACCTCTTGATTTGGATGGTCCCGTCGGGCTGGGCGTCCACGGAAAAGAGCATTCCCGGGCTGGTCTGGGTCTGGTTCACCCACTTCACCAACGTCAAGGTATGTCCATAGGGGTCGGCGAAAACCGTCCCCGGCGTCAAGGTCGTGCGGGTCAGCGGCACGGGGTACAGATCCGTGGCATTCTCTTTTAGGGGGGTGCGGCCGGCGCCCGAGTGGATGACTCCTCCTACTTCACCCAGCATCGCCTGGAACGCCCGCAAGCGGGTTCGCCCCGAAGGAGCCTTGTGCTGTGTCAGCCATTCGGTGCACGACGGCCCCTTTCCACCCAAACGGGTCTTGCATCGATGAAATCCAAAAGGAAGTCCCATCTTCCACGCATAATAGGCACGAAGAAAGTAGGGGTTTTCGATACAGTCCGGGGACATTCTCAGCCCCGTGGGCGCCAAAGTGTCCTCGGCCAACGCCAGGTGGTTGTGCAGCAGGTTGCGTTGAGGGTCGCTTGTTACCGCGTCCAGACTCTTCCAAGAGGTCCCCTCGGGGGCATCAAACAGCACCTCAATCCATGCGGAATAGAGCGCTTCGTCGTCGGCTGACCAGGAGCGGTGGGCCTGCCAGACAGCGGAACCCGGCTTCTTTGGCTGTTTTCCGGGTTTCTCGGCCACCTGGAATTCGACCTTTCCGAGGGGGACTGCGTCGGCGGCCAATTGGCAGCGATAGGCCCCCGCCCGGGTGGGCTGGAACGAGGCGTACCACCAGAATGGAGGCCCTCCGCCACTGCGTGCAGCGGAAATGGGAACCACGCCCGAGGGGCCCGTGCACTGTATCGAAGCCTGGCTAACCGGTTCTGTTTGCGCCAACAGGACGACCACGCGCTGGTTGACCAGCGGAGTCTCAGGAGAGACCAGCGACCCCATCGCCCAAGCGTGAGTCATGGGCAGCAGGCTCATCAACAGGCCGGCGAAAAAGGCGATTCTCTTGGCTAGTCCCCCATGGGCTTCGCCTACCCGGGTAGCATCAATCGGCGCGCCCACTCCCTTACGGTCGTGGCACAGACGCACCAATTCACCCCACAAAACACGGCAGAAACCGGGGTCGATTGGTACCAGAGGGCCTGTTGAGGTGGTTCGTATCATTTCCGTGGAGCCCTCGTTCGGGATATGGGGCGCATCGTTCGGCCGTTGAAGGTTACGGTCGCGTGCCGGGCTTGCGGCCGGACTTCCAGACGAACAGGGCCAGCACCAAAGAAATCATCGATGCGCCAACCCAGAAAATGTATGCCTCTGTAAATACGAAATGCGTCGAACTCAGCGTTGTATCCGGCGCCAGTGCTGCCAATAACCGCTGCCCGTCTTTGGGTATAAAGGAGAGACTGGCAATAACTTCGTCGGTGTCGTATATCGAAACCACTTTGTGCCAGTCCAAAAGTACACCGCTGACCCAGTCTTGAATGGCAGCACCCGCGTAGCTTAGCAGGCCCACCAGACCCATGGCGGCCCCAGCCGCTCGTTGAGAACAGATGTCCACCGCCATCAAACCGCCCAGGAAGACCAGCAGTCCACCCAAGGCGAACCCAAAAATGGCCATGGCAATGGAATCAATTAACATACTTCCCGGAGGCGCAAAGGCCAGCAGAAGTAACGCACCAATTTCAATGATGGCGTATATCAGGTTGGGAAGGTTTCGCCGTGAACCGAAAAACTTGTCCGAAACCCAGCCCGACGAGGCAGCACCCAGCACTCCGGCAATGGGATAGACACTGAGCACCGAGCCGGCATCCACAAGCGAATAGCCCTTGCTTTCCTGCAGAAACAACACACCCCAGTTATTAAATCCATAACGAGTCACGTACATCATTGCGCTGGAAAGGCCCAAAATCCAGACCGCCGGATTGGCCAAGACCTCCCGCTGCAGCGACCCCACGGACTCGTGTTTGGGGGCGTCGACGGACCCATCCCCCATGTACTCGTTCACATTGGGCAGGCCCAGGGTTTCCGGCCGGTCGGCCAAGGTCCTGGAGAGCACCCACGCGACCCCAAGGCAAAGCAGAGCAGGGCCCCAGAAGGCAGCCCGCCAGCCCATCTCGTTAACCAGAACAGCGGTGCCGATGAACGTCAGGCCTTCGCCCAGGCTGTGGCCGACACTCCAGATTCCATACCGGGTGCCACGTTCTTTGGGGGTGAACCACTGTGATAGCGAAACCACGCTGGGAGCGGCTCCAACGGCCTGGAACCAGCCATTTACGCCCCAAAGGATGGCAAACAGCAGAAATCCTGGATATATGCCCAACAACAAATTCGTTGCTGCCGAAGCCGCAAGTGCAATGGACATGAACTTTCGAATATTGCTTCGGTCTGCAAGAATGCCATTGAAAAATTTGCCAAACGCATAGACGATAAGCATGACAAATCCGATGAAGCCCATTTCATCGGCCGACAGAATCTTTTCGGTTAACATCTCCTTTTTGGCGACGGAGAAGTTAAGGCGGCATACGTAAAAGAACCCGTATCCGATGGTCACCGACAGAAAGACGCTAAGTCGATATCGTTCGTAGAGCTTGCGCATCCGAGACGGGTCTTGAATGCGCTCGGCGTCCGGTCCGGTCTTGAAGTAGTTCAGAATCGCTCTGATCCAACCCACGAGTTCCTCCCACGCACGGATAAGGGGCCAATCCCCGCCTGTTGTGGAGTATCAGACCAGCCTATTGCCCAGAGAAGCAGTTGGTCGGGCCGCCGATTTCATATCCGAACAGATACTTCTCGGTAACAAGCTGCATAAGCGGGATGTTCTCACCCCAGGCTCGGCAGAACCAGCCATCCAGGAAGTCCACCAGGTCGACGCCTTCCACACCACGGTCGTGGAACTTGTTGCCAGGCAGGTAGTTGAAGACCGAGTCGTAGATGGGAAGCCGTTTGCTGTGCACGTTGTCCAGGGTTTCGCCGGAAGCCGCATCGGCCAGGTCCCAAAGCAGGCTGGAGACCAGGAATTCGGAGACATCGCCGTCGATGACGCCGGGAACCGCCTTCATGGCGAAGGGGCTGTTCATGTCCTCCAAGTCCATGACGATGTAAACACCGGCGGGTCGGCTGTTCACGAAGTACTGGCTTCCCAGGGCGTCGCAGGGGAAGAACGTGGAGACGCCCTCGGACCAGGAACGGCGGGGGTCATCCCGGGTGCCGTCGTGATAACCGCCGGGGTTGTCGTCTTTGGAACAACGAGCCAGAGCGAATTTGAAGAACTCCTTCAAGATGACCATGTCGTCATATTCGTCGCGGTCCGAGTCTT
>CAYTWV010000468.1:0-3877 GCA_964442235.1 uncultured Myxococcales bacterium
TCCGGGCAATGGCATCAATCGAGGTCTGGATTCGAGTGTCATTCTCTTTGATCGCCTCTTCCAGAGTCCGTTTGCGGCTCATCGAGTCTTCGTATTCCAGAGAACGCTCCTGGATCGTCCGGATGGCCTCCTGCCCACTGTCAATCCGGTCCTGCAGAGATTGGATCTCCGAGTCCAGATAGATGAAGGTCACGGCACTTCCGCCAATGACCACCATGATAAATGCCACCAGGATCAGGGTCTTTTCACGTGAACTCAGGTTCTGCATCAGTCCAGGTCTGGCCATGGTTATTCTCCTTCCCGAACGGGGGGCTGGTGCACCACGCCGGGTACGGGCGGAATCCGAGAGGGTGTTCGAGCCGAGTCCTTTCGCAGAGCCGGCGAAGCCCGACCAGGAAGCAGAGCACGACCGCCGGCTGCGGCTGGCGCAACGGAACCGGACAGTGACCGGGCGGACGCAGCGGTAGCCGCTGCGGCGCGGCCTGCCATGGTAGCCGAACCGACTGCAGCCCGGGCTTTGGGTTCGGTCGCTTCTTCCCCGGTGCCCTCTTGCCCTTCGGCAGTGGGACCACCGGGAGCCATGACCCCTTTCAACGCCTCGTTGCCTGCACCACCGCCCGCCACGGGGCGCGCAGGGCGCTGGGCTGAACCACTCTTTTCATCGGGGGCGGACTTGTCAGACTTGTCGGACTTGTCGGACTTGTCAGATTTGTCGGACTTGTCGGACTTGTCAGACTTGTCGGACTTGTCGGACTTGTCGGACTTGTCGGACTTGTCAGACTTGTCGGACTTGTCGGACTTGTCAGATTTGTCGGACTTGTCGGACTTGTCAGATTTGTCGGACTTGTCGGACTTGTCGGGGTCTTCGTCTTTACTCTCTTGAGCACGGCTGGGGCACGAGACCACAATTTCCAACCGGAAGCGGGACCATCCCTTCTTCCCTTCCGACGCTTCCAGCACGGACTGTTGCGTTCGCTGGATGGACTTAAAACAACGGTGCTGTCCCAGCCTGGTGATAAACAACTCCATGGTAGCCACGGAGGATGCATCTCCCTCAAAGGTCAACGAGCCGGTTCCCACGGCCGTCAGCGAAGGGGCCGAGATATTCAACACGTTCATTTCCAAGTGATGAACGGGCGGTTGGGGAGGTTCTTTGGGGGCAGCATCGGCCTGCCCTTCGCCCTCGGCGCCACCCACGGCTCCCAGCGACGGCAGCAGTCCCATGTCAGCGGCAGGGCCGCCGCCAGGAGTTCCAGCCCCCGCAGCCGTTGCCGGGTCAAGGAACGCCGCACCAGCGGGATTGTCGCCTTTTGCTGCGGGATCGGCGGGCGTCCCCTCGGGGCCTGGCAGTTCTGCAGGAGTCTCCTCGGCAGGGGGTGCGGGCTCACCCGTGGGCTTGCCGTCAATCTGCGTTATGATGTCAGCCACTGCCCAGTAAATCTCGGGTGCGGTCATGTCAGGAAACACGGTCCAGACATCGGACGAGGGGACCTCTTCCAGCCTGGCCAACGTCTCGTCGGGATCACTTAGGGGCTCACCCAGGACTCGTTCCGAGACTGCGGCCAGTTCCTCTGCCAGCGCCGCTTCCTGGTCAACCAGCTCCGCATGCTGAATGAACAACGGAACCAGCATCAAGGCCAGCACAGAAGGAAGCATCAAGGCCAGATAGACCATTCGCCCGCGCAGGAACCTTAAATCTCCCACAAAGGCGAAGTCGCCTTGTCGGAAATTGACGTTCTTCAGAGCACCGGCTCGGCCGGCGGCATAGGCCACGGCCAACCCGGACGTGTACTGCAGACCATCCAGCGCCTCGGGCACGGCCGCCCGCAGGTGCGACGGATACAACAATTCGACGGGGCGCCCTAACTTGCCAAAGAAGAACTGATCCACTCCGCCCAACCGGGCCCCACCCCCAAACAAGTAGACCCGCTCGGGGTCGCCTAAACTTCGAAACGTCTGATGAAGGTCCCGTGCCAGCGACCCCAACTGCGCTTGCAGACAATCGGCCACCTGCTGCACTCGTCCTACGGCCATCGCTTCGCCCGCCGGGAACAGGTGGGCCTGGTGTTTTTCACGTTCGGCCTCGGCAACGTCCAGCCCCATTTCGTCGGCCAGAGCCCGAGTCAAATCGTAGCCGCCCGTCATAATGGTCCGGCAACCCACAAACTGAGTCCCACGAACCAGCGTTACCACGGTCTTTCGATGGCCGATGTCCACGAAGGCAACCGTGGAAGAACCCTTCAGCCCCAGCATCTCCGCCAAACTGGCCAGGGCCACACCCTGGTGGAGCGCCGTGCGCGGATCGATGTTCAACGTGACGAACGTCTCCCGCAACTCCTCCATGTCCCGCTTGGGGACCACCCCGGCAAACAACTTCGCCGAAGCCTTCTTTTTCTCCAGAATCACGTAATCGAATGCCAACTCATCCGAAGGCATCGGCACGTGATTCTCCAGCTCAAATCCCAGCACCTGCTCGATCTTGCGACGGTCCGTAAACGGCAACTCCAGGGTCCGGTTCAGCACCTTCTCCGCCGGAAACGCATACGCAACCGAATCCGCTGTCAGGCGTTTTGCCGGCAACTGTTCCTTGGAAAGCCGAACCTGCTCTGCCCGTCGGGTCTTGGCTTCCAAAGCCGAGGGACACACACTCTCTTTCGCCTCGGCCAAGCCAATTCCCGTAACCGGAAACTTAGCCGTAAGGCTCTTGGAGGAGTAACTTCCCAGGTCCAGAACTATCAGCTTCTGCGCCATCGTCTCACTCCCTCCAGTACACGATCTTTCCCGTGGAGGTATCCAACACAGCCGTCATCGTCCTGGTTACGTCCCCGGATACCCCCTGAGCCGTCACTCGCCAGATCTTCCCGTAGACGCCCACCTTCTTTGTCAAGCCGGCGCTATCCAGGGGCATGGGACCTAACATCAACTCGGAAAACGACTGTATCTTGTTGAAAAAACTCACAAATCCCTGAGCACTTGTAAACGGAGGCATAAACAACTGGTTACGAACCTGCCGGCAGATCTCGAAGTACTGCCCCACCACATCGATGGGGGTGATCTGGCCCTGCGCCCGCATCTGCGGGTTGCAGTACATCTGCCCTTTATCCAGCAGGTGCGCACAGACCAGTCCCTTCACGGTCTCCAGGTCGGCCGAATTCACGTTCAGCTTCTCCGTATTGTACACCGTGACACGATCTTTCAGCAGACAGTAGATTCCATCTGTTACGCCATCCACAAACCGTAACTCTTCTATTGTATCATATTTTGCGTTCTTTACTTCATAACCAAATTTTGCATATTTCCCAGTTCCGGCTTCCCCGCCCCCGCCCATGGCTTCCTGAACCACTCCCTGCTCCACCTGGGTCTTGTTGTCGTCGGCATCGGCCCAATCGATAATGGCTCCAATGACCTCGTCCACCTTGCGCTCGTTCTCATTAAACAGGTCGCTGGAGTAGTAGCGCATGAACAGGCCCTTGAGCTGGGTATAGAGGCTCTGTTTGTCGGTCAGCGCCGCAACCCCGTTCAAGTTGATCTTGCCGTCCTCAAGTTCCAGGTCGCAGGTAAACGCCTGGCCCTTGGGCATGCCCATCCCCTGCAGGCCCTCCATGTTCATCAAGTCGATGCCGTAGAGGTTGAACTTGGAATTGGACATGGCATCACAAAGCGGCTTAACAGCCCGCCAAACCTCGATATTCTTCGTGTTTGCACCGCCCAGAAAGGCAGCGTATTGACCCACGATCTGGTCCACAATCTCCTTGGCCTCCAGCACAAACAAGGCGACCTGAATACCCGACCGGGCAGCAAAATAGGCCTGGGTCTCTTTCTGGCCATGGGTGGTCATGGCGATGTTCACACGGGTGCTGTAGGCGAATTCGGTGAC